>NZ_JBQERN010000010.1:0-132617 GCF_056535105.1 Ruegeria sp. O5
CTCAGCATTGGGCTGGAAAAGCCCTGTCGCATTCGAAAGGAAAGTGGCTTAAACGAGCACTTGGGGCGGCAAAAAAACGGGACAGGTCCAATGCAAAAGGCGTACCGATGGGTGCCGACCTTATGACCCCCTCCGAAGGTGCACAGGCACCAAGGTTCATGGTGGCAGCCCTTCGTGATCCAATTGGCGCTAACCTCGACCGCGTGCAAATCGTGAAAGGTTGGCTCAATGAGGACGGGACGACCGATGAGAAAGTCTTTGACGTCGCCTGGTCAGACGAACGCGAAACTGGCAGCGACGGAAAGGTTCCGCCCGTTGGTGACACTGTGGATGTTGCTTCCGCAACCTGGACCAACACCATTGGTGCCGCGGAACTTGCGACAATCTGGATTGATCCTGAATTCGACCCGGCGCGCCCGGCTTTCTATTACGCGCGTGTGCTCGAGATTCCGACACCACCCTGGTACGTCTACGACGCATACCGCTACGGTATCGACATCCCTGAAGGCGCTCCTACTTCGCAGCAGGAGCGTGCCTACACGTCTCCAATCTGGTACACGCCGCAAGGCTGACTGATTGCCAAGTTTGGGTTGAAAATAACGCGATCGACTGTTCGATGGTGCGGTTGAGAGTGGTACCGCCTCTCGTGCGAAAACAGGTCTCGGTGGAAAGACACGACACAACCTGAACAATATGCTGGCGGCGGTGTTCGGAAAGAGCCATTTGGAAAGCGTCGGACCTGTCTCACTTTTGGTGATCAACCCGAACTAATCCTTAGCAAAGTTGACGCCACTCGGACATTGATGTGCCAAAACGCGCAGCGGTGTCAGAGCGAATGGCGGCTAAGCGCAAAGTCTGCGACTGCGGTTCGATAGACAGAACCTCCGAGCTTCTGAACAGCGAATGTTGCCCCTTTTACAGGCGGCTTGCGCGCCCGATTAATTAAAAATCAGAAGAAAACAAGCGCCTTGGTTGCTTGGCACAACACTGAGTTGCCCACCAATTGCTTCCATGGTCGCTTTGACAATATTCAGGCCCATACCTGTGCCACCGGCCTCTCTTTTTGTCGTAAAGAAGGGCTGCAAAACCTTGTCCTTGTTCCCTTCACTGATACCGGCGCCATTATCTGCGATTTTTAGGCAGATGACACCGTCGACCTGATAGGCTGTCAGCACGGCATTCTGCGCGCCGTGTTGCTGAGCGTTCTCAAGCATATGTGTCAGCATGATGTGCAGGGTGGGCGCCGCGACGGGTAAGGGCAGGTGATTGTTCTCAGCCTTGATCGCAAGCGCCGGGAAAGTCTGGACGAGCTGATCAGTGATGTCGTTCAGACAGCATGTACCGTTAATGGCGCTCTGATCGGCAAGGCTGAAGGCGCGCATGTTGGCCAGCAGATCCTCCATCCGCTTTCCACCTTTGTCTACAGTGTCCAGCAGGCGGTGTTTCTGCGCGGGTGGCAAATCATCGTCGCGCAGCAGCTCTGCGGCGCCTTTCAGGGCAGTGAGGGGTGACTTCAGCTCGTGGGTGACATGGGCGGTGTACGTTTTCAATCCATCCTGCTTGTCCTGCAAGCGTTCCGTCAGCGATTGAAAGCTCTGGCTCAGATCCGCGATTTCCCGCGTGCCAAGTTGGTCTGGTGGTTCCCATGCCTGACCACCGTGGCCCGCCACGTGGCTGCGCTGGATTAACAGGTGGATCGGCCGGGTGATGAACCGCCAGAACACGTACCCGATAAGCGCCGTGGACAAAGCGACAAATGCCGCAGCTTTGGCAAGGTTGAAACGTTCGCCGTACAGAAAGCGGAAAATATGGTTCGGGGTGCGGCTCAGGTAAACCGCGCCGATCAAAGTCTGATCCACGAACACTGGCATCGCCACGAAAACGCGCACGCGGGCACCGCGGCTGAGGGTATAAAGCGCAGGCGTTGCATCCTCGCGCACGCGGGTGCGCGCGACCGAGACGGTTTTCCCTGAAAGGGCCTCGCGAACCTCGTCAACATGGCCCAGCTTCTGGCCAATTTCCGCAGTACCGGCAAACACGTTCCCATCGACATCCAGCATCCGGTAGCCCGCAAGGGTTTGCGCCTGGGCGGCGTTGGCGATGCGGCTTAGTGGGGTGGCGATGGCCTGATAACCCGAACCGGGACGGACGGTTGCCGGTCTCGCGTCCGGGCGCGGTGGCAGAACCGTTTCGCGATTGACCGACAGCGATGGGAACACCGCGTACTCGGTTGAGATTGCACTCGGGCGGGGTGGCTTGATCCCGGCTGCATCTGCATAAAGTTCGGCATACGCCGCTGACATAACCGCAGCCTGTGTCAGCAGGCTTTCTTCGGTCTGTTGCACCAGTTGGCTGTCGTAAAAACGGAACAGGATCAGCCCGGCAAAGGGTAGGCACAGGACAATGCCCAGCACCAGCAGAACGATGGTCCACAATCTGGGGCGCCATTCGCGGTTCAGCCGGGCGTGCATGCACCCATCCTGAGGCCGACACCGTGAATGGTCACGATCCCTTCGGCACAACCGGCCTGGGCCAGTTTGGCACGGACATTGCGTATGTGGCTGTCAATGGTGCGGTCCGAGACGTGGATGTTGTAGCCGTAAAGCGCATCGATCAGCTGCGCCCTGGACAAAACGCGGTCGGGACGGGCCATCAGAGTTGCCAGCAGCCGAAATTCCGATCCGGTCAGCGTCACAGCGGTTGACGCGAACCTGCACAGGTGACGCTCTGCATCCAGGTGCAGGCTGCCTTGCGACAGCACCGGATCGGGCTGCGCAGGTGTCGGCGCGCTGCGCTTCAGGATGGCCTTAATCCGGGCCACCAATTCGCGCGGGGAAAAGGGTTTGGTCAGATAATCATCGGCGCCCAGCTCCAGCCCGACGATACGGTCGACCTCGTCATCACGGGCGGTCAGGAACAGGATCGGCACGTCCGAGGATTTGCGGATGTCCCTGCATACTTCCAGACCATCCTTTTCGGGCAACCCGATATCCAGCACGATCAGATCGGGGCTTTCCTGACGGTTTGTATCAAGCGCGGTCAGGCCGTCGCTGGCCAGAAGTGGCGCATAGCCTGCCTTTTCAATCGCGAACCTTGTTACCTCAAGGATATCCGGATCATCGTCGACAACAAGAATGCGTGCAGGCATCAAATGGGGTCCTTCAACTCTGCTGCCGATAATAGGCTTGGATTCGCCATCTCCGAAAGCCCCATTCGCGCCAGTTGGTGATTGCATCCTTTTTCAGATCATATCGCATCCATACGTCACAGACTTGCTGTCCGGTTCTGGTTTCATGATCGCGGATAGCGGGGTAAGCATCAGCACCAAGGCTGCATATGTAACCGGTATCCTGTTGCGTCAGAGCGCTGCCGTGGCTCAGATTGTAGCTGGCAATGACTGATGCGAAATTCACAAAGTTGCAGATATACAAGACCACCAGAAGCGCTGCAAAACAACGCCGCAGAAGCCAGGTTGTACCAAAGCCGCGTTGGATTTGCACCACGATCAGCAGCAAACCAGTGAAAACCAGCGCCATCCATATGAAGGCGGCCACCCGCAAATAGGTAAGCGCATAGGCGTCGACGTAATGATGCAGCCGGATGGCAGCTGTCAGCACCAGGAACACGTTTTGCGCCAACCACATATAGATCAGAATGCGCAACGTCCGGTCCGCGCCGATCATGCTGTGAGTGACCAGAGTGAATACGCCCGCCATCAGGGCCGTCGCCACCAGCGGATAAGCGCCCCGATGGGCATAAGCGGCATAGCTCATCCCTTGAGGCAGGGATACACCGCCGGTCAGGATACCAAGGTCCATCACGGTTTGTACAAGGAACATCAGGTTGAACAGCAACAGCGAATTGCGCACCGAGATTGGATTGATCAGAAATGCAGCCCGGCTTGGGCCTGTCTTCGGCATGGTGGCTGGGCGGGCAATGCCGCCCAGCCATGGATCGCTGAGGTTTAGGAACGGCCACAGCAGCGAGGCCATAACACCCCAGAACAGAAGCCGCAGCCAAAAGTACCCTTCGAACAGAAGACTTGGGTCCAGCTCTGCCAGAAGATCTTCCAGCACCGGATTGGCGGCGGCCAGTAAGGCAAGGAAGACCGTACCCAATAGCAGCGGCAAGGCCAGCGAGGCTGCGTGGCGGCGGCTGTCGGACCCAAGATCGGCGGCCACTGCGGTGCGACATGTGTCGCGCAGCAAAAGCGTCGCGCCGATGGAAGGCAGGCGCAGGGCGGAGCGCAGCAGCAGACGTTCGTTTACGGCCTGACCGAATAGCGCCCAGGTGGCCAGACTGACCAAACCAGCAAGGCTGAACAATAACGATAGAAGCTGCAAATCGATGGCCACCGGCAGGTTGGTGAACAAGGCAAATGCGGCGGCTATGAGCCATTCCGTTGCAGTCGCCCGCCGGGGTTTCATCGCCATGATCGCGGCGGACAAGACCAGCGCGAAGACTGAGACAGAAATGCCTAGCGGTTGTTCCCAAAACAACCAATCAGCAAGCGCTACCAGCGATGCAAGAAGCGGGATCGCATGGCGCATTTTCAGCGTGGACATCAGAGAGCCACTCTGCTGTCGTCTGTTGCCTCCCCATCGGGGGGCCTCGTCCATCTTTCCCAGCCACCACGCGTCCAGCACGATGCTGTCCGGCACGCCGCGAATTGTCAGTTCCTGCCTCATGTCCTGTCTCCTGCTTGCAGGTTTCCTTTCCCGGCAGATTGCCTGCGGCGCTTGCATCTTTGGCGCGACGTATCCGCAGCCTTCATGGGGCTTTCGTGCAGAAAATGTGCAGAGGCGGTGAAAGGCATTACCCACCACGGGTTCCGAGCTGCAACTCGCGCCGGGCAATAAAAGCGACGCGATCAGGCATTGAACTGCAAGCAAAAGCGCAGTGTGACACAGTTGAACCTTCCCCTAAGAAGCGGTTCGCCGTTATGGCTGGGGAAACGGAGGATCGAACATGGCTAACCCTCTCTATGATGATTTGTTTGGCATTCACGCCGACAAAGATACGGCTTTCCTGCACCTGACAGACGGGACGACCGTCACCTATCGAAACTTTCTGAGTACAGCCGCCCGGATCGCCCATGTGGCCACGCAACTGGGCCTAAAACCCGGGGACCGGGTTGCGGCTCAGGTCGATAAATCGCCTGAGGCGCTGGCGCTATACGCGGCATGCGCGCAGGCAGGCCTGGTTTTCCTGCCGCTGAACACCGCCTATACCGTGGACGAACTGACGTATTTCATCGAAAACAGCGGCGCGTCACTTGTTGTCTGCGATGGCCGAAGCAAAGACCAACTGACCCTGATTGCCGTGCGTTTTGGGGGCAGGGTGGAAACGCTGAATGCGGATGGCTCGGGCTCGCTGATGGATCTGGCGGTTGCAATGCCAGACAGCTTTGCGACCGTGGATCGGGACGGTGAGGATCTGGCGGCGTTTCTTTACACGTCGGGCACCACCGGACGTTCAAAAGGCGCGATGCTGACCCAGAACAACCTGTTGTCCAATGCGCGGACACTGGTCGAAGAGTGGCGGTTCACGTCGGAAGACGTTCTGTTGCACGCGCTGCCGATCTTTCACACGCATGGGCTGTTTGTGGCCACCAATATCATTTTGGCTGTCGGCGGAAGCATGATCTGGCTGCCAAAATTCGACCCGGATCAGATCATTAACAGAATGCCCGGAGCCACGTCGATGATGGGCGTTCCGACCTTCTATACGCGCCTGCTGGCAGACGCGCGTTTTACCAGCGAGCTGACCAAACATATGCGCTTGTTCGTATCGGGTTCGGCCCCATTGCTGGCGGATACCCATGCACAATTCCAGGAGCGTACCGGGCATCGTATCCTAGAACGCTATGGCATGACTGAAACCAATATGAACACCTCAAACCCCTATGACGGCGAACGTCGCGCGGGCACGGTCGGGTTTCCCTTGCCGGGGGTCGAACTGAAGATATGCGATGCAGTCGGCGACCCCTTGCCGAAGGGTGAAATCGGTGAGATCGAAGTGCGTGGCCCAAACGTGTTCAAGGGATATTGGCAGATGCCGGAAAAGACGGCTGCCGAGCTGCGCGAAAACGGGTTTTTCATCACCGGTGATCTGGGACGGGTCGACGAAGATGGGTATGTCCATATCGTCGGGCGCAACAAGGACCTGATCATCTCGGGTGGCTACAATATCTACCCCAAGGAAATTGAGCTGGTTCTGGACAGCCACCCCGGTGTTCTGGAGAGCGCAGTGATCGGCGTGCCGCATCCCGACTTCGGTGAAACCGTGCTGGGCCTGATTGTAGCGGAACCCGGGCAGTCTCCGGATCTCGACGCGGTCATGGTTGCAGTGCGCGACAGCCTGGCGCGGTTCAAACATCCCCGCACGCTTATTCAACTGGGTGAATTGCCCCGCAATACAATGGGAAAAGTCCAAAAGAACATCTTGCGTGACCAGTTTAGGGACATGTTCAAAGCCGGGTCACAAGGCACATAATGGCAGAGCCTAGATAAGCGTCGGAAACTTGATATAGTCCTCAAAACCAATGGGGACAGAAGAATATGAACAATCGTTTGCGCAAAATCACCATCGTAGGTGGCGGCACGGCAGGCTGGATGACCGCGTTGATCCTGGACATGGTGTTTTCACGCACTTCAGCAACAAAAGACCGACCACATATCTGCCTGATCGAAAGCCCCAATATCTCGACCGTGGGTGTTGGTGAGGCTACGGTGCCGCGCATGCCGGTCACGCTGCGTCAGGCGGGCATTTCCGAACGGGATTTTTTCCGCGAGACAAACGCGTCCTTCAAGCTGGGTGTGAAGTTCTGCAACTGGAACAAAGACCCCAAAGGAAAACGCATCGATTACGTGAACCCCTTTGCCCATGGCCAGATGCTGGAAGGGTTGGACGCCGCGGAGTATTTCCTGCGCTTTGGCAACGGAGAGCGGGACTTTACACAGTCCATCTCGCCTCACGATCATCTGGGACGTCTGTGCAAAGGCGCGCGGCAGCTGGGTCAGCCCGAGTTTGAACAGCGTTTTGGCTATGCCTATCATCTGGATGCGGTGAAGTTTGCGGGTATGCTTACCACGGTCTGCACAAAGCGCGGCGTCGAGCATATCCAGGACGAGGTACAGAAGGTCGAGCTGGATGAACAAGGCAACGTCAGCCATCTGATGCTGGAGCGGGCAGGACGTCATGACATCGAAATGGTCATCGATTGCACCGGGTTCCGCGGCCTGATCATCAATCAGGCACTGGGCGAGCCGTTTTTGGATTATTCGGACTATCTGCCCAATGACCGCGCCATGGCGTTGCAGGTTGAACACCGCAATCCCAATAAAATCGAAAGCCTCACGCGGTCGACCGCGCTGGGCGCGGGGTGGACGTGGCGGGTGCCGCTCTACAATCGTGTGGGTACAGGCTATGTGTTCTCCTCGGCGCATCGAACGGATGATCAGGCGGCCGACGAATATCTTGAATGGCTGGGTGACAGCGGCAAGGGTTTGACGCCGCGGATCATCCCGATGCGCGTCGGGCGCGTGCGCAATGCCTGGGTCAAGAATTGTGTGGCAATCGGTCTGTCAGGCGGGTTTATCGAGCCGTTGGAAAGTACCGCGATCCACATGATTGACCACGCAGTACGCTGGTTTGCAGAACACTTGCCGACGCGCGACGTCGCCCCTTCACTGCGGGCAAGATACAACCGGCAGATGGACAAGCTTTATAACGAGGTTCTGGAATTCATCTGCCTGCACTACCGATTGGGCAACCGAAAGGATGATCCCTATTGGATCGACGCGCGGACAGAGATGAAGATACCGGATCGGCTGGCCGAGAATCTGGAGTTGTGGCAGCACCGTCTGCCGATGGATCACGATGTGGAATTTGCCACGCTGTTTGACCATCGCGTTTATCAGACGGTTCTGTTGGGCAAACAGGTCTATGATACGGGTTACGGTACCGGCATCCGAGATCGTTTGCGGCCGATGAAGAAGGTGATCTGGTTCCAGGGCATGCAGCGTGCGAAAGAGGATCTTGCGCAGATCGTCAAAGTGATGCCGGATCATAAAACGCTGCTGCGCGATATCCGGGGGGAGCTGGAAAAACCGGTCTTTGGAATGGCGAACGTGGCGAAACCGACGGTTGCGATGCCGGGCACGAAACCCGCACCTGTTACGATTCAGAACATGCCGAATTTTGCTGAAATCCAAAGCGGCGCGAAGGATTTGCAACTGTTCTAACGGTTCTCTGCCCTTACGAAGGAAATTTAAGAAACTGAAGGACGAGGCATTCAGCCCCGGCCTTCAGGGCGGTTTAACGCCAGCTCATACCCCGGTCAGACAAGTGCCTTTGAACCCGACCCGGATAATCAGAAACAATGGCATCCACACGCAGGTCGATCATCCTGGCAATATCTTCAGGGTCATTGACCGTCCAGACCGCAACGCAAAGGTCCAAATCCTTGGCCAGTTCGACGTTTTCAGCAGTTACATCCGCATAATACGGGCACCACAGTGAGCCACCCGCTTGCTTGACCAATCGCGGAATATCGCCTTCGCGGCCGCGAAAATCCGGGCAGACTGCCTTGGACGAATCCTCCCCTACATCCTCGGCGTTTTCGGGAAGCTGGGTCAGATAAGAAGATGGTATATCCGGCGCTTGCCGCTGACATTCTTCTAACAGATTCCAGTCGAAACTGTGCAGCACCACACGCGACGACAGGGCCTTGGAACGAACCTCTTGCAGGACAAGACTGACAAACTTCTCTCTGTAGCGCGCGTCATGGGCCAAATCGGGGTCCGATTTCAGCTCGAGCATCAGACAGGCATCGCTATGTTGGGGGTCACTCACCAGATCCAGCAGGTCAAGCAGTCTTGGAACGCGAACGCCATCTATTAGCGCCTGATCTGGAAATCGCCGACCATAGGCAGAATTCCCATCCAACCGCCCGATATCGAACTTCTGAATCTGCTCAAACGTCAGAGTTGAAACCTTCGGCTCTTCCCCGGTCAAAAACTGGCCGTCAGCATCGCGAAAACTGGGGGCGTGCAGCCGGTGATTATGGGTTATGACGGGGATGTCGTCAGCCGTGAGGACAACATCAAACTCCAGCAGCGGCACGCCAATGGACAGCGAAAAGTCAAAACCAATCATGCTGTTTTCAGGCAATACGCCTCGCGCACCCCGGTGGCCTACGATGCGGATCAGGTTGTCGCCCCCCCGGAAAGCCTCGACCTGTGGGAATGCCATCAGCCTTCCAGCCTTTCACCGGTGGATCGGTCAAACAGATGCATATGGTCTGAGGACACAGAAAACCGCATGTTCGGATGTCGGCCTTCGATCGGGTGCACACCCGGAAGGCTGATCGTGATCGGATCGCCCAAGCCGGTCAGTTGACCGTGCAACAGCGTGTTTGCCCCCAGTGGCTCTGCCATCTGAATCGTAGCCTCAATCGGGCCATTGTCATCCAGCAATAGATGCTCGGGTCGTACCCCCAGCTTGAAGGCAATATCAGGGCCCTGCGACGAACCAACCGCGACCCCACCAATCATGACGGTTCCGTTTTCGCGTTGGGCCTCAAAGACATTCATCGCGGGGCTGCCGATGAACTGTGCCGCAAACAGGGTTCTTGGCGTTTCGTATACCTCTAGCGGTGTGCCAACCTGTTCGGCGATACCGCCGTTCATGACGATCATCCTGTCGGCCATTGTCATGGCTTCAACCTGATCGTGGGTTACATAAAGCGACGTGATCCCCAGTTTTTCCTGAAGTTCACGAATCTCAAGCCGCATCTGCACGCGAAGCTTTGCATCCAGGTTCGAAAGTGGCTCGTCAAACAGGAACACCGCAGGTTCACGGACAATCGCGCGTCCCATAGCCACCCTCTGACGTTGGCCGCCTGACAATTGTCTGGGTTTGCGGTCGAGCAATGGTTCAAGCTGCAATAGCCTGGCCGCCTCGGTCACTTTTTGATCGATCTGGGCCTTGGGCAACCCTGCGATCTTCAGGCCATAGCCCATGTTCTGCCGGACCGACATATGCGGGTAGAGCGCATAGTTCTGGAACACCATGGCAATGTCGCGATCCATCGGCTCTTTTTCGTTGGCCCGTTCCGCACCAATCCGGATTTCACCCGCGGTCACGGTCTCAAGCCCTGCCACCATCCGCAACAGCGTGGATTTTCCGCAGCCCGAAGGGCCGACGATGACAATAAACTCGCCATCTTCGATGTGGATGTCGATGCCATGTATGACATCTGTCGGGCCAAAGCTCTTCTTGACATTCTCCAGGGTTACTGTTGCCATTTTCTATTTCTCGCTATCAACAAGACCGCGGACAAAAAGCTTTTGCATCGACACCACCACGATGACCGGCGGGATCATCGCCAGAATGGAGGTTGCCATGATGACCGGCCAATCAGCTACATCATCGCCAGACGGGAACATCTGCTTGATGCCCATCACAATGGTGTTCATTTCAGGGTCGGTGGTGATAAGCAGCGGCCACAGATACTGGTTCCACCCATAGATAAACAGGATGACGAACAGTGCCGCGATGTTTGTCCGGCTCATCGGTACGACGATATCGATGAAAAACCGCATAGGCCGGGCACCATCCACACGCGCAGCTTCGGCAAGCTCGTCCGGGATTGTCAGAAAGAACTGACGGAACAGGAAGGTCGCCGTGGCCGAGGCGATCAGCGGAAAGATCAGCCCGTAATAGCTGTTGAGCATGCCGAACCCGGCCACGACCTCAAATGTCGGAACGATGCGCACTTCGACCGGCAACATAAGGGTCAGGAAGATCAGCCAAAAGAACGTTGTTCGACCGGGAAAGCGGAAATAGACAATTGCAAATGCCGACAGCAGTGAAATGACGATCTTGCCCACTGCGATCCCGATGGCCATCACAAGGCTGTTGAACAGCATCGTTGCGACGGGGACATTCACGCCGGAAAACAGGGCTGCCTTGTAGTTCTCCCAGAACTGATCACCCGGCAAAAGCGGCATGGGTGGTGATACAACTTCCGGCTGGGTAACGGTTGAGGCGACAAACGCCAGCCAAATCGGAAAGAAGATGACCAGGACGCCAAGGATCATCAGGGCATGTGTCAGCCAGATACCTGCTCCGCGCTTTTCGACCATTCCGTGCTGTTGGGCTGCCATCAGTAATGCACCCTCTTTTCCACGTACTTGAACTGAATGACGGTCAGCAGGCCGACGACAATCAGCAAAATGACCGATTGCGCCGAAGACGAGCCCAGATCCTGACCGACGAACCCGTCTGAAAAGACTTTGTAAACCAGAATGGTCGTGGCCTGCTGCGGACCGCCACCGGTGATTGTGTGGATTACGCCGAAAGTTTCAAAGAACGCATAGACCACATTCACTACAAGCAGGAAAAACGCTGTCGGTGACAGCAACGGCAGGACAATCGTGAAAAACCTGCGCCAGAACCGTGCGCCATCGATCGCTGCGGCCTCGATGACCGACCGCGGAACCGACTGGAGTGCGGCGAAGAAGAACAAAAAGTTATAACTGATGCGCCCCCAGGCCGAAGCGACGACCACAAGCCCCATCGCCTCGGTGCCATTCAAGACGTGGTTCCAGTCATAGCCCAGCTGTCCAAGATACCACGACACGACACCGACGCGCGTGTTGAACATGAACAGCCATAGCACACCCGCAACCGCCGGTGCGACTGCATAAGGCCAAATCAGCAGCGTCCGATAAGCTCCGGATCCTTTGATCAGCCGATCTGCAATGACTGCCAGAAACAGGGCCGGGATCATGGAGCAGAGCGTAACAAGCGTCGAAAACACGGCCGTGGTTACAAAGGATGCGCGATAAAACTTGTCGCTTAGCAGAAATTCAAAATTGCCCAGACCGACGAACTTGGACGACAACCCGAACGGATCTGGGATGAACAGCGACTGCCACACAGCTTGTGCAGCGGGATAAAAGAAGAATACGGCAGAAATGACGACCTGTGGGGCGATCAGCGCCAATGGCAACAGCCAGCCGCGGAATGTGACGCGTTTTTCCATCCTGATGACCCGCCGGGAAAAGTGGATGCGGGCTCTGCCGAGCCCGCACCGGATTTCAGAGGTTTATTGATTCGCCGATTCGAACCTGCGCAGAAGCGCGTCACCGCGTTCTTTTGCGCTGTCCATGGCTTCCTGGGCAGTTTTCTCACCGGCCCAGATGGCCTCAAGTTCCTCATCGATTATACCGCGAATTTGATCGAACGATCCCAGACGCAGACCTTTCGAATTTGCTGTCGGCTCTTTCGCGGTCATCTGGATCACAGCGATATCGGTGCCCGGGTTTTCATCATAGAAACCGGCCGCACGAGTCGCTTCACCGGCTTCTGCGGTAATCGGAAGATAGCCGGTATTCTGGTGCCATGCCGCCTGAACGTCGGACGAGGACAAGAAGCTAAGGAACTCGCCAACGCCTTTGTATTCTTCGGGATCATGACCTTCCATCACCCATAGGGATGCACCGCCGATGATGGTGTTTTGAGGCTCGCTTGTGACCGCTTCCCAATACGGCAGCGGGCGCACATCAAAGTCGAACTCGGCCTCGGCTTTGATCCCGGCATACCCGGCCGAGCTTTCGGTGAACAAGGCACATTCTCCGGCCCTGAAGTTTGCGCCGCCTTCATTTCTGCGACCGGTATAGATGAATTTCCCATCCTTGGCCCAGTCACCCATGGCGCTCAGGTGCGCGACCTGTACCGGGCCGTTCAGCATCAGTTCTGTGTCCAGACCGGCAAAACCATTGTCCTGCGATGCAAACGGAACGTTGTGATAGGCTGACAGGTTTTCCAGGTGAATCCAGCTTTGCCATGCCGTCACCAGCGGGCAGTCCTCGCCTCCGGCTTTGAGTTGCTCCAGCACATCGCCGACTTTTTCCCAAGTTGACAGGTCAGTATCAGGATCAACACCTGCCGCCTGCATGGCGTCGCGGTTGACCCACAAGACCGGCGTGGACGAGTTGAACGGCAGCGACAACATATCACCGTCGGTGGTGGTGTAGTAACCCTTCACCGCGCCGATATAGGCATCGGGATCAAAAGACGCGCCACTTTCAGCCATGACTTCGTAGATCGGCTTGATCGCGCCTTTTGCTGACATCATCGTTGCGGTGCCAACCTCGAAAACCATCAGGATGTGTGGCTGTTCGCCAGCACGGAAAGCGGCAATGCCAGCGTTCAGGGTTTCTGAGTAGTTGCCCTTGTGGCTTTCGACCACGACAAACTCATCCTGACTGTCGTTGAACTCTTCAACCTGCGCTTTGACAAGTTCGCCAAGGCGGCCGGTGAAGGCATGCCAGAATTGAACTTCGGTTTGTGCCATTGCCGCCAAGGGGGACAAGGCAGTTGTAACGGCAAGAGCGCCAAGCAAATTCTTTTTCATGATTCCTCCCATGCATCAGGTTTGATGCTTCGTTGAGTACCGACTGCAACGCGTATTCGACACACATGACGATTTCACGACGTTACCGTTACAGAAATATAATTCAAGCCCTACTTATTGGCAAAAAAAATAATACAATGTTATACAGCGTGAATGAAAAAGCGGAACTGGGTCTGCAATGAGACAAACTTTGAGAATTCGGCAATTGGAAGCACTCATGGCGGTGACCACCAATGGTTCGGTCACAGCAGCGGCCGCCGATTTGGGGGTGAGCCAACCAGCTGTCAGCAGGTTGCTGTCGGATCTTGAAAAATCGTTTGGATTTCAACTTTTTGATCGCCGCAAAGGGCGATTGGTGCCAACCCAGGAAGTTCGCTATCTGCAACCCAGCGTGGACCGTGTCCTGGAATTGATGAAGCAGATATCGGACGCGAGTCAGAATATCACGCAGCGTAAAGCCGGGCATATCCGCGTCGCCTGCCTGCCCGGTTTCGCCACCAGCCATCTGCCGGATGTTGTGGCAAGTTTTCTGAAAGACCGGCCAGGTGTCACCATGACGATCGAACCGGACAGGCCGGAACGGATATTGGAATGGATGGTTGGCGAACAATATGACTTTGGAATCACCGATGGCTTCAACGGTCATCCGGGGGTCGAAAGCAGAAATGTCGATGTGCGCACGGTTTGCGTATTCCCGAAAAATCACGCGCTTGAGAACCTCTCGGAGGTGACGCCATCCGATCTTGCAGATGAGAACATCATACATACGCGGCGCGACAGCGACTTTTTCGGACGGCTTTCGAAGGCATTTCAGCAGGCCAATGTTACACTCAACTCTCATATCGAAGTCCGGCAATTCACGGCGGCATGTGAATTGGCGATAAAAGGCGTTGGTGTCTCAATCGTCAGCGAACTGGACGCTGTCCATTACACAGACCGGGGGCTAAGCTACAGGCCATTCAAGCCGTTTTTGCCGCATACACTTTCGCTGGTACGCCCGGTTCTGAAGCAGCCGTCTTTGATAACACTGGAGTTCATCGAGCATTTCAGCGAAAGTCTGAATGCGTTCAGAACACTTGCGTGAGGCTGCGGTCACCGGGACGAAGGATACCTGCCCGCGTTTCCAGCCAACACTCTCCAGAAAAAGCAGGAGCCAAGGGATCGAATACGCCCAAAGTCGTCGTTATTGTGAGGCTCCGCGTATCTGTTCAATGGCTCGGGCGGCAAATCTACCCGACAAAGACCCGTCTGCGGCTGCTTCCAATGCAGGCAAAGCGGGGAATGCTTTCCCGCCGATTTCACCCAATGCGTTGGCGGCTTCTTTTCTGACAAAAACCGAAGGGCTGCCCAACAGCATGATCAGTTCCGGAACGGCTGGGGCTGCGTCAGCTCCAAAGAGCGCCAAAGACTGAGCCGCGTCACGTTGTTCCTTGGCATCTCCGCGCATCAGATCAGCTTTGAGGCTCGCAACTGTCGTGCTCGGCGGAAGCGCGGCCAATTGAAGGCCGTTTTTCAAGCGATTGTTCAAATGCTGATGCTCGCCGATCCATCGCACGATAAAGAAATAATCGCGCACCGCTTCGCCCAGAACCTTCTCGTTTTTTCCATTCTGCCATTGTTCGATCATTGCACGCGCGCTGCTTCGATCGCCATTCAAGGCCAGAACCGACGCTGAAAATGGCATCAACTCAACTGCCTGCGGGTTTCGGTCCAGCTCAGACCTAATAACGGCCTCTGCACCTTTCAGATCATTCATCGCAAACAGCGCAGCACCTTGAAATAGCGCGTAGTGGCTGGGGTATTCCGGGTCGAGGCGCATTGCAGCCTGTACAAATGCCAGCCCTTCTTCTGGCTCGCCACCCGCGATCAAGGCCCATCCCATTGTCACATGCGCTTCAGGGTCGCTTGGTTGCAGGGCAATGGCTTTCGCGGCTTCTTGTCTCGCTTCTTCTGTTCCCCGACTTACACCCTCGGCGCTGTCCCAGTCCGGAAGGTTGAGAGCGACTATTGCCCTGATGACGTGGATAAGCGAGGTGTCCTGATGCGTCAGTTCACGGTAGTATTTATAGAACAGCCCGATATGCATCTGCTCTTCAGCATTCGCAAAGCCTGACCAGTGGTGGAAGATGTGCGGTCGCAAATGTACCATAGCTAACATCGCCCAGGCGCGCGCATAATTCGGGTCCAACTCGACAGCCCGCTCAAAATGCGGAATTGCGGCCAGATTGTCCTGTTCATTGAAGCGTGAATAAAGCGCCCACCCGCGCTGGAACGCTTCGCGCGCCTCGATCTTTTCAGTCTCTATGTTTTCGATAGCAATCCGGCTTTGCGTGTCGAGCGGGACATCCAACTCGCGCGCAATCGCCAGTACAATGTTGTTTTGCAGGTCGAAGATCTCATCGATTTCACCGTCGAAACGTTCCGCCCAGATCAATCTGCCGTTCAACGTGTCCGTCAGGCGGATGTTGACCCGAAAACCTTCTCCGCTACGTCTAAGGCTTCCATCAACGACATAGCGAACGCCCAGTTTCTCGGCAAAACCTGCCACATCAATGTCGCGGTCCTGAAATGCAAAGGATGTGTTTCCGGCGATGACAAATAACCCTGATATGCGGGACAAGTCCGTTATCAGATCCTCGGAAACGCCATCTATCAACATCTTGTTGGACGCGTCGCTGGTGAAATTCGTCAAGGGAAGCACGGCGATCGAGGGCAGGTCCGGCAGAGGGTAAGCCATCTGTGCTTCAGAAGCGCGCAACTGACCCTTTTCCCATGTCTTTGTCCCGATATACCCGGTCGCGCCCAACACGATCAGGATTGCAGCTAGCTTCATTAAACGCGGCGCTTTCTTCGTTTTTTGCTTTACCGCCGGGGTCAACGCATCTGTTTCGACGCGGAACGCCTCAATGGGGTCCGCGATATTCTTGACGGATTGCGGGCCAATTGGCGTAAAGGCGAAGGGCACCTTGTTGCGCGCGTATCCGACAATCGCCTGCGAGGCGATAATCCCCCCAGGTTCTGCCTGCGCCTCAAGCCGTGCGGCAACGTTGACACCATCACCCAGGATGTCATCGGCGTTCGAGACGACATCGCCGACATTCAAACCGATCCGAAAAACGATTGCGCGATCAGGTTCGGTATCCGAGTTTCTTTTCGACAGTTCGGCCTGTATCTCGACTGCAGCGCGAACCGCATCGACTGCGCTGGGGAATTCGATCAGAAAACTATCACCGGCTGTGTTCGCAATGCGCCCTGAATACCCGGCGATCAAGGGCTCGATAACTTCAGCGCGGATCCGGCGCAGCTTGTCGATGGTGCCTTCTTCATCCAAGCCAACCAATCTTGAATAGCCTGCGATATCGGCGGCTAAGATGGCTGCTAATCGACGATTTGGCCGGCTTTCCATAGTCTCGCAGCCTACCATTTAGCCATTTTTCTGGGAACCGGTTTTCAAGGTACCGGTTTTGCTCCGGTTTTTGAAATCCCCCGACCTGTTATCTGGATGGCAATGCAAGCCCGGACCGCTGGGTTTTCAGACAAAAGCGGTCTGGGCAATTTGTCGGCTCTGCGCGTTGTCGGATTTGCATGGCGTCGCGCGTCCTTGCACAATGCGACCAACGCATGGAGGCGAAAATGATCTACGCAATCACAATTTATGGGGAACCGGGCGTGTTCGAGGCATTGCCGAAAGATCGCCAGGACGAAGTGATGTCAGGCCAT
Organism: Ruegeria sp. O5; assembly: GCF_056535105.1. Lineage (NCBI taxonomy): Bacteria > Pseudomonadati > Pseudomonadota > Alphaproteobacteria > Rhodobacterales > Roseobacteraceae > Ruegeria > Ruegeria sp. O5. The sequence continues at coordinate 17,147 of NZ_JBQERN010000010.1, forward strand.
CGCGCCCTGCAAGCGGTTTTGTCGGAACGCGGAGAGTTTGTGTCGATAAAACTGATGCCGCCAACGTCAGCGGTAATGGTCGAACCGGCGGCGTCCGAAGGTGCTGCCCCCCTGATCACCGATGGCCCGTTTTCCGAGACCAAGGAAAACTTCCTTGGGTTTTACGCCGCTGATTTCAAAGATCTTGAAGAAGCGTTGGAACATGCAAAACTGATCTCTTCACCGGTCGCGCGGCTGGAAGTTCGGCCTGTGGCCTGGGCCGGGGGTGCCATATCGTCGGAATAGATCATGTCAGACTGGCTGGAGGCCACATTTGCTGAACAACGCCCGCGCGCCATTGCTGCCCTGACGCGGGCTTTTCGGGATCTGGACACCGCAGAGGAGGCCTTTGCCGACGCCTGCCTGAAAGCCTTGGCGGTTTGGCCCCAGGACGGGGCGCCTCGTGATCCATTGGCATGGCTTCTGGCCACGGCCCGGAATTCGGGTCTGGACGATATACGCAAATCCCGGCGGCGCGCGGCAATCCTGTCGCGCCACGCAGAGGAGTTTCAACCGATGCCGGCGGAAACACCCGACCCTGATGAGATGCGGGATGATGTCCTGCGCTTGCTGTTCATCTGTTGTCACCCGGAACTGGATCGGCGGGATCAGATCGCCATCGCCTTGCGGGTGGTCGCGGGGCTGAGCGTCGATGAGATCGCCAGCGGATTTCTGGTCAAGTCCAAGGCCATGGAACAGCGCATTACCCGCGCCAAAAAGAAAATAGCAAATAACCCGGTCGCCTTTGAAACGCCAAGCCCGGCTGAAAGACAAGCCCGGTTGGGCGAAGTCTCGACAATGGTTTATCTGATGTTCAGCGAAGGGTGGTCGACCTCGGCCGGGCCGCAGCAAATCAAGCTCACGCTGTGCAAAGAAGCGATCCGGCTTGCCCGCCTTCTTGCCGCATTGTTCCCTGCAATGGGCGAGCAGGCCGCATTGCTGGCGCTGTTGTTGTTTCAACACGCCCGGCGCCGGGCCCGGATTGACGCGGAAGGCAAGCTCGTCGCACTCGACGATCAGAACCGCGATCTTTGGGATCGCTCGAATATCGCTGAGGCTACATCCCTGTTGCAAAAAGCTCAGCGGATTGGCCACCGCGGGGTCTATGTCATCCAGGCTGCAATCGCCCAGGCACATGCCTGTTCAACCTCGTCCGAAGAAACCAACTGGGCGTTAATCGAAAGCCACTACGCCGCCCTTTACGCATTGCAGCCGACACCTGTGATCCGGCTCAACCAGATTGCCGCACAGGCCAAGCTACACGGCGCACAATATGCTTTGAAGGCAATGGATCCTCTGTCACAGGAGCTGTCCAACTATCGTTGGTTTCACGCGATGCGAGGTGGCCTTTTGCAAGAAGCGGGGGATCATAAAGACGCCATTTCCGCCTTTGAAACCGTGTTGGCGCTTTCTCCCACCGCGTTGGAATGCGACGTGATCAACGAAAAAATCAAAATTAGCAAAGAAGAATTGGAGGGCCTGTAGGAAAACACACTCCTCATACGTCCTTGGGTCAGACCCGTATGTGGCGGGCGTAACCAACGGAGGTACCCATGAGTATACTTGAGATGACGGCTGTCGGAAATTCAGGATGGATCGGGCATTCCGGGCCGGATCAGAGCAAGGCCAAATCCTTTTATCAGGATGTGCTGGGCTGGACGATCAGCGATATGCCGATGCAGGATGGGTCAAGTTATTCGGCCGCAGTTGTGGGCGAGACCGCTATCGGAGGCTTTTCACCAATGCCGGAAGAGCGTGGAAGCTGGACGATCTTCTTCACAGTGGCCGACCTGGATGCGAGTGTTGCAAAGGCCGAAGCCAAAGGCGCCACAGTTCTTCAACCCGCGATGGATATGCCGGGTGTCGGGCGCATGGCCACGCTGAACGACCCGCAAGGTGCCCGCTTTGCATTGATCACTTATGAAAGCATGAGACCCTGAGAACTGCCTGAAAGGAGGGCGCAGATGGAACAATATTCGCACATCGTGCAGGTTATTGCGGCGGTATTGGTCTGGGTAACCGTTCCACTGGCGACTGCTTTTGGCCTGCGTCGGTCCAGGGCGGGTATCCATCCGTTATGGGATGGGGGCAACAGGCTCTTGCGCGTAATGCGGTCACATGGAAACTTCGTCGAATATGTTTCGTTCACGCCGTCGATCCACCGGCAGCCTGAGGCATCCAGCTGATGCCGGTGGATGAAACCCTCAACGCACGCATTCGTGACGCTTTGGCCGCGCATGTGGGCATTTCAGAAAAGCGCATGATGGGTGGCAATTGCTTTTTCTTGAACGGCAACATGCTGTGCGGGGCGCGGCGGCATAACGACGGGCTGGGCCGTTTCATGTTCCGGGTGGGCAAGGACAACGAAAGCATTGCGCTGGCGGACCCTGCGGCTCAGGAAGTGATTCACGGTGCACGCAAACTGGGTGGTTTTATCCGCGTGGATGAGAGTGATTGCGATGACGCCGCTTTGCTGCGCTGGTTACACCTTTGTCTCGAACACGCCGCAGCCCTTCCCGCGAAAGACTGAACGGAGAAATCAATGGCCAAATTTGACAGTTTCTCACCCGCAGCGCTTGGTTTTCTCAGGCACTTGCGGGCCAATAACACGAAGGAATGGTTTGCAGCCAACAAAGCAATTTACGAGACCCATTTGAAGGAGGCCAGCAGGCACTTCGCGGATAACATGGCGGATGCATTGCTTGATCTGACTGGCCAGAACCACAGCAGCAAGATTTTTCGTATTCATCGGGATGTCCGATTTTCCAAGGACAAAACACCTTACAACGCACACCTGCATATTGCGTTTATCCCTGACGGGAATGCGGATCAGCCACCGATGTGGTTCTTTGGGCTCTCACCCGATGATCTGGCGCTTGGCTGCGGGGTGTTTCAGTACGAAAAGGAAGCGTTGGATGCCTTTCGAACAGAGATGGCAGGCCCCAAAGGGGCTGAGTTGACCAAGCTAACCGCTGAGATGCGAAAGCGTGGATTCCGGGTCGGGGATCCTGAATTGAAACGTGTTCCCTCCGGTTTTGACAAAGATCATCCAAATGATGAAGCATTGCGCCGCAAAGGCTTTACCGTCTGGACGGATCTGGGAAATCCCGCCTTTGCAATCGAACCAAACCTCATTGAAAGAACTATAGAATTGTTCGACGACCTCTTACCTGTTTTTCTGCTGCTTTCTCGGGTCGAGTAACCCCATCTTTCCATATGCGGGGAACATAGGCTCGATGGATATCGCCAAGGTGCCGACCTCAATCGTTCAACGCTGTGTCTGAAAAGTGAGAGATAAGTATGCAGCTTCATTTTGGGTCGCACCTGTTGAGCCTCCCCAACTGAACTGTTCCTCCCTTTCCGAGACATAGCGGTGGACCAGTTCAGTTGGGGAGGCTCACTCGGACATAGTCCTGGATGTGGGCTTCCGGTCGATCCTCCCACGGCATACCCTGGACATCCATTCGCAGGCTATCCAGGTAATTCGCAGCGCGATGGTCAAGCAGGTATATGCGGGCCGCGGCGAGATCGTGGAGGATACCCCGCCGTTGCACGCGGGTTTCCTCTTCTGGACCCAAACGAGCCACGAGATCGTACTCGTCGCCGGGCTGGCCGGCTTCGAGATAGCGCCCATACTGCAAGGCGATTGTCTTGTAGAGGATCATATTTTCGTCTCAGAACAATGAATTCAAAGATCGCGGTCTCGATCAGCGATTGTCATTTAACCATCTAATGCTGTGCAAGATAGGAATCGAACATAGTTTTTTGAATCTTGGGCTTGTAAAAGTTGGAGGCCTAGTCGTCGGGAAAGCAGGAGGATTGGCAAAACGCCAGCACAAATGCTTGTATTCAAAACGGCGACGATGCGCTTATGGCAAAAAAACAGCTACCAATTGGACATGGCGTGGTGACGGCTGCATGCAGAACCCCATAGGCCGCATTGCCCTAAAAGTTCGAAGAAACTCGCAAATTAACAAAAAAATATGGAGAATTTTCCACCAAAGGAAAATCTTGCTGCCAAAAAGGAAGATCTATGGGTGTCGGATCATTGTTAGGTTTTGGTGGAGCCTAGGGGAGTCGAACCCCTGACCTCTTGCATGCCATGCAAGCGCTCTCCCAACTGAGCTAAGGCCCCATCATTGTACCATCGGTACGGTGGACGGACGTTTAGGAGACAGCGGCAGCGAGTGCAAGTCCAAAGTTTGAATCGGGCGCGAATTTTCACCCGAGCTGCTCCTCAGGTGAAAAAGGCGACCCTGGGGATCGCCTTTTACTTGGTCAGTTGTCGTCGTCTGATGACATGTCGGTGATGTCGTCCAGAGAAACATCATCATTGTCGTCATCATCATCGTCCAGCAGATCGTCATCCAAATCCACGTCGACGTTGTCATCATCGTCCAGAACCAGATCGTCATCCGCCGTGTTTTCACGTGCTTTGACCGAAGCTGCGTCTTCTGCATCCGCCGAGATCATACGGCTTTTGGATGTTTCAAGCTCCACGATCTCGCCAGTGTAGGGGCTGATGATCGGGTCCTTGTTCAGGTCGTAAAACCGCTTACCGGTTGTCGGGCAAACACGCTTTACGCCCCATTCTTCCTTGGGCATGTCAAATCCCCTTGATATCAGGTGAGTCGTCTAAATGATTCAGCTCACCTGCCACAGGCAGAGGGCACTGTCAAAGTCTTTGCGCAAGAGAGGTCGCGATATGGGAGAGCACGCATTGCCAGGGACACCGCCGGTGCCACTGAGATTGCGCAAATCGGCTCGGGCGCGGCGTATCAGCCTGCGAATCTCCCAGCTGGATGGGCGCGTCACGTTGACTTACCCGAATGGCGTGCCGGAATCTGAGGCCTTGAGTTTTGCGCGCACCAAAGAAGGGTGGATCCGGCAGCATCTTCAGGGTCGGCCCGATATGGCCACCGTGCAGTTTGGGCAAGTGATCCCGATCGAAGGGAAAGCGCGCCGAATCGTTCCTGCAACCGGGCGGCGGGTTCTGCTGAATGCAGATGAGGTTGCCGTGCCCACAGGGGCCGAGGCCCGCAGGTTGGGCCGGTTCCTGAAGGAACTGGCGCGGGACCGGTTGACCGGAGCCTGTGATGATTATGCAGCCATGCTGGGGCGTTCGTACACGACACTCAGCCTACGTGACACGCGGTCGCGTTGGGGGTCGTGCAGCTCGCATGGCGGATTGATGTTTTCGTGGCGCCTTATTCTGGCGCCTCCTGATGTGTTGCACTATGTTGCGGCGCATGAGGTGGCACATCTTGCCGAGATGAACCACTCGCCCGCCTTCTGGGCGCGGGTCGAAAAGATATTTGGCCCGTATAAGCCGCCCCGCCGCTGGTTGCGCGACAACGGGGCCGAGTTGCATCGCTACAGATTTGATACCGAGCCGAGTTGACGTGGCGCCTTTTTGTGATCACATGAGCATATGTTGACCGCACGCCCTTCCGAAACCCAGACCGCAACACATGACAGGGTGTACCGGGCACTGCGATCCCGGATCATGCATGGTGAGATGGCACCGGGGCAGGCCCTGACCCTGCGGGGCATCGGCAAGGAGTTCGGCGTCTCAATGACCCCGGCGCGAGAGGCGGTGCGCCGCCTGGCCGCAGAAGGGGCATTGTTCCTGTCCACATCGGGCCGGGTATCGACCCCAGAGCTGACGAATGACCGGATTGAGGAACTGGCTGCCTTGCGCGCCTTGCTTGAGGTCGAACTGGCAAGCCGGGCCTTGCCCAGGGCACACATGGCCCTGATCGATAGGTTGCAGAGCATCAACATGACAGTTGCCGAGATGGTGACCAAACGGGATGCGGTTGGCTATATCCGTTCGAACCTGGAATTTCACAGAACCCTGTATCTGCGCGCTCAGGCTCCTGCGATGCTGGCCATTGCCGAAACCGTCTGGCTGCAGCTTGGGCCGACGATGCGGGCGCTTTACGGACGTCTCAGGCGCGCAGAGCCGCCACATTACCACAAGCTGATCATCGCCGCGCTCAAGGCCGGGGACGAGCCGGGATTGCGGCTGGCAGTGCGCTCGGATGTGACACAAGGGCTGCGTTTGCTGGTCAGCTGAGCGGCTTCCTGCCGACATCGTCAAAGCGCCCTTCCAAGGTGTCACTGTTCTGGCCTGTGCAACCCGGCTGGGTTACTCTTGCGGCAAATCACAAACAAGAGCAGACCCAAACCATGATAACTCGCCGGACCTTTTCCATTTGCCTCGGATCAACGCTTTTGGCCGCCTGCACGGGTGGCGCCGCTCCGTCCGGCACGCCTGCAACCCGGATGCGGGCTGTTCCCAATGCCGGGTGGGATGCCTGGGTTGCCGGTTTCAAGGGCAGGGCAGTGTCGCAGGGGATTTCCCGGACAACCGTTGACCGCGCCTTTCAGGGGGCCGGGTATTTGCCCGACGTAATCGAACGCGATCGAAATCAGGTCGAATTCAAGCGCAGCCTCGAAGATTACCTAGCCATCGCGGCGTCGGACGAGCGGATCAGCACCGGCCAGCAGATGCTGCGGCAACATAACGGCACTCTGTCGCGGATCGAGGCGCAATATGGCGTGGATAAGGAAATCGTCGTGGCCGTCTGGGGGCTGGAAAGCCGCTATGGCGCGCGCCGCGGTGATGTGCCTGTTATATCGGCGTTGTCGACGCTGGCTTATGATGGCCGGCGCGGGCAGTTTTTTGAAAGCCAGCTGATCGCGGCGATGAAGATCCTCCAGAACGGCGATACCACGCCTGCCAACATGACCGGCAGTTGGGCCGGGGCGATGGGGCACACGCAGTTCATTCCGACCTCGTATCTTGCCTATGCCGTGGATTTCACCGGCGACGGGCGGCGCGACATCTGGTCAGATGATCCGACAGATGCGCTGGCCTCGACGGCGGCCTATCTGGCGCGTGCAGGTTGGGTGCGGGGCCAACCGTGGGGCGGAGAGGCGGGGCGTGTATCCGGTGCTCCGGTAGCCGTGTTGCAGCCGCAAACACCCGGGCCCCGCATCGCTGTGTTTCGCAATTTCCAGGTGATCAAACGCTACAACAACTCGGACAGCTACGCGATCGGTGTCGGTCATCTGGCGGACAGGATCGCGGGCGGCGCGCCGTTTCAGGCCTCGTTTGGGCCGGACGCAAGTGGGCTGACGCTGGACGACCGCAAGGAATTGCAGCGCCGCCTGACATCTGCGGGGTATGACACCCAGGGCGCAGATGGCGTGATCGGAAACAACACCACCACAGCCATCAGCGCTTATCAAAGCGCCAATGGTCTGCCCGTGACAGGTGAGCCTTCGGTTGCGTTGTTGCGCAGGTTGGGTGGCTGACCGTTACGCCGCCAGCCCTTTCGACCCGATATCAAGGAACTTCTGACGGCGGTCTTTTATCAGGGCCGCCCCGTCCTTGCCGTCCAATTCCGCCAACATGGCGGTGATGGCCGCGCGCACCGACTCAACCGTAGACGGGCGATCGCGATGTGCGCCACCCTTGGGTTCCGGGATGATCCGGTCACACACACCCAGTTTGTGCAAATCCTGAGCGGTCAAACGCAGCGCTTCGGCCGCTTCACGCATCTTTTCGGCATCTTTCCACAGGATCGATGCACAGCCTTCCGGCGAGATCACCGAATAGACCGAATGCTCCAGCATCGCCACACGGTTAGCGGTCGCAAACGCCACAGCGCCGCCCGAGCCGCCTTCGCCGATGATGACCGAAACCAGCGGCACGCCGATTTTCAGGCACATCTCGGTCGACCGGGCAATCGCCTCGGATTGACCGCGTTCCTCGGCCCCTTTGCCGGGATAGGCACCGGCGGTGTCGATCAGGGTAATGACAGGCAGGCCAAAACGCCCCGCCATCTCCATCAGGCGCACGGCCTTGCGATAGCCCTCGGGGCGGGCCATCCCGAAATTGCGTTCGATCCGCGACTTGGTATCGCTGCCCTTTTCGTGGCCGATCACCATCACCGGCTGATCGTTAAAGCGCGCAAGACCACCGATAACGGCCAGATCGTCGGCAAAGTTCCGGTCACCAGCCAGCGGTGTGAACTCGGTGAACAATGCGTCCACGTAATCCTTGCAATGCGGGCGTTCCGGGTGACGCGCCACCTGGCACTTCCGCCAGGGTGTCAGGTCGCGATAGAGTTCATCCAGCAGCTTGGAGGCTTTGGCATCCAGTGCGGCGGCTTCTTCGGCCACATCCATTTCTTCGTTGGCACGGGCCAGCGCGCGCAGCTCTTCAGCTTTGCCTTCAATCTCGGCCAGCGGTTTTTCGAAATCCAGATACTGGGTCATGACGCCTCATCTGCGTGAAATTTCCTAGCTATATGCCGCTGGCTGGCCTCAGATGCAACTAGATGACACTGAAGCGGCATCGTTCATGTCAAAAGCCGTTGATCAGATTAAGAGATTCGTTTGCTTGCCAGCACATTCCCGACATGCCCAGCAGAACAATCGCTGAAATCGACTAATGGGGAAACTCACTCCGGCCAAAGCACTGGGTAGAGCGAAACCACAAGCAGCACAGCCATTGTCCAGTTGAAGACAACCAATCGGCGCGGGTTTGTCAGCATCCGCGCCATCTGCTGTCCCAGAACGGTCCATGTGCTGACGGACGGTAAGTTGACGGCCCCGAAGACAAGCGCCACGATGGCAATCGCATACATCGTCCGATCCGGTGTATAGGCCGTGGTGGCGGTCAGGGCCATGGCCCAGGCTTTTGGGTTAACCCATTGAAACGCAGCGGCTTGCAGGAATGTCATCGGCACGCCGGTCGCCTCGGCGCTGTTTGCCGGCGCGGCATGCGCGATCTTCCAGGCCAGATAGAGCAGATAAATCACCGATAGGATTTTCAGCACCGAATAGCTGACGGGATACCGATCAAAGACCTGCACCAGACCAGATCCGACGAGCAGCACCATGAAGGTAAAGCCAAGCCCAATGCCCAGCATATGCGGAATCGAACGTCGAAAGCCGAAATTTGCCCCCGAAGCCATCAGCATCAGGTTGTTCGGCCCCGGTGTGATCGAGGTTACGAAGGCAAAGGCGATCAGGGCCATCAGGATGTCATAAGTCATGGCGCGAAGTATTGTCCGCTCTGCGGCAAATGAAATTGCTTTTTTGTGCGTGTTTCCTGTAGTTGTGCAATCAATGATGAAAAATGACCGGATAAACCGCCAGATATTGCAAGAGCTATCTCGCGACGGACGGATCAGCAATCTGGATCTGGCCGAGCGTGTGGGCCTTTCCCCTTCTGCTTGTCTGCGCCGCGTGCAAGAGCTTGAAAAGGCCGGGGTGATCACGGGGTATCGCGCAGTTCTGGACCCGGCGGCGATGGGTATCGGCTTTGTCGCCTACATCGGTGTAGGGCTGGGCGAGCATACGAAGGCCGCGCAGGAGGGGTTTGAACGCGCGCTCCAACAAGCGCCGGAAGTTGTCGAGTGCCACAACATAACAGGAACAATCGAATACTTGCTGCGGGTCGAATGTGCAGACCTGCCGTCTTACAAGACCTTCCATACCGAGGTGTTGGGAACGCTGCCGCATGTCACCTCGATCACATCCTATGTGGTTATGGGTTCGCCCAAGAATTTACGGGCGTGACGTCTTGATTTGTGAAGGCACACTCACTTGCAGGGCGAAAACTCACGGCCTAATGTCGTGGAAATGACGTTGCCAGTGGATATGCACAGCCATAACGGCACGCAAACAGGGAGATTACGATGAAACGCGTTCGAACAGTGGCGGCCGCAGTTGCCTTGTCAGTGGTTGCCGGGGCCGCCTTGTCTGCCCCGCTGAAACTGCAACCTGCCAACCCGCAGCCTTCTCCGAAGGCGGGGCTGAATGTGAAATATGTTGGTACAGGTAATCAACACAAGAAGATCCGCGATCTGAGTCAGGCAAAAAGCATGCTGTCCAAAGCACAGCCTGGGCAACCGTTGCAGGGATTGGATTACAGGGACACCAATCAGGGTGACAATGTCATGACATTCGACGGAGCTTACAATGTTGCCGCCGAGATTACGGGATATATGCGGTTCGACTCGCCTGGGGTTTACGAGTTGGAAACCTGGTCGAATGACGGGATAGAAGCATTCGTCGGAGGCCAGAATATCGGCTATGTCACGGGTATTCAGGGCTGCGAGGCCAACCAGCGGACCGAAGTCGAAGTGCCCAAGGCCGGGTGGTACCCGCTCAAGATCATCTATTTCCAGAAGCTTGGAACATCCTGCCTGATGATGAAGTCGGGTAAAAAAGGCGAAAGGTTCACCTGGACGCCGAATGCTGTCTTTGGGCGGTGACGCCAGAAAACACCTGAAAAAGGCGCCGGGTCAGGCGCCTTTTTTGTTTCTCAGCCGTTGGCCGCGATCAGTTCGGCCTGTGCCACGATCACCTCGGCCTGCTTGATCGACGCGATGTCGACCAGACGTCCTTTGTAAACTGTCGCACCTTCGCCATTGGCTTTGGCCTGTTCCATCGCGGCGAGAATCTCTCGGGCCTCTGACACGGCTTCTTCTGATGGGGTGAACACCTGATTGGCCAGCGCGATCTGCTTGGGGTGGATCGCCCATTTACCGACCATGCCCAGCGTGGCCGAGCGTTTGGCCTGCGCAATGTACCCCTCGTCATCGCTGAAATCACCGAAGGGCCCGTCGACTGGCAGCACGCCATGGGTGCGGCACGCGGCAACGATGGCGGCCTGTGCCCAGTGCCATGGATCGGACCAGTGTTTCGCACCCTCGTGCAGCATGTAATAATTTTCCTGCGTGCCGCCGATGCCGGTTGTCTGCATCCCCATCGAGGCAGCAAAATCCGCAGCTCCCAGGCTCATAGCCTGCAAACGGGGCGAGGAGGCCGCGATTTCTTCGGCATGGGCGATGCCAGATGCGGATTCGATGATAACCTCGAAGCTGATCGGTTTGGCACGACCTTTGGCGCGTTCAATGGCAGTGACCAGTGCGTCCACCGCATAGACATCCGCCGCGCAGCCGACTTTGGGGATCATGATCTGATCCAGACGGTCGCCCGCCTGTTCCAGTACATCGACAACGTCGCGATACCAGTACGGGGTGTCCAATCCGTTGATGCGAACGGACATGTATTTGTTGCCCCAATCCACGGTGTTCAGTGCTTCGATGACATTGGCGCGGGCCGCATCCTTGTCTGAAGGCGCAACCGAGTCCTCAAGATCGAGGTTGATCACATCTGCGGCGGATGCTGCCATCTTCTGGAACAGTTTGGTGTTCGATCCCGGGCCAAACAGCTGACAGCGATTGGGGCGCGCCGGTGCGGCAGGTTGGATGCGAAAGCTCATCTGGACCTCGTCTGAGTAATGAAATTACGATTTTTCTGCTCAATGAGGTATTAAATTGCGTGGTGCGGCGCAAGAGCGATTGTGCATCTGCGGCAATGCGGTTGCAGAAAGCGGCTTCAAAACTGCCCGACTGGGGTGATTAAAGTTTAATCATTTTGAAAACTTCGAAGATTTTTGCGCGCATTGCGAATATTGCACAAGAAACTCGCGCATGGGCCGTGGTTGACGGGCCAAAACGCGAAGCGCTCGTTTTGCCGCTTCTCTAGCCTGCCCCGGAATCAAAGGAGTGACCGCAATGATCGAGACACCGTACCTGCTGTTCCTGGGCGATGCGCCCGACCAATTGGCGGCCAAAGTGGCTGTTGGGATCAAGGACTGGCGTCCGGAGAACGCCGTGGGCCAGTATCGAATGGATGGCTGCAAGGCCGATCTGGGCCTGACTGACATGACCCTGACCGAAGCGAAAGAAGCCGGAGCCAAGACGCTGGTGATCGGCGTGGCAAACCGCGGCGGTGTGATCAGCCAGGACTGGAAAAAGGTTCTGGTTATGGCGCTTGAGGAAGGGTTCGACCTGGCCTCGGGGTTGCATAACCTGCTGCGGGATGAGCCCGACCTGGTAGCCGTTGCCGAAGCAACCGGGCGAAAACTGCATGATGTACGGGTGCCCGAGATCGATTATCCGATCGCAAACGGGATCAAGCGCAAGGGCAAGCGGTGTCTGGCCGTCGGAACAGACTGTTCGGTTGGCAAGATGTACACCGCGCTGGCGATGGACGCCGAGATGCGTGAGCGCGGGATGAAATCGACCTTCCGCGCGACCGGCCAGACCGGCATCCTGATCACCGGTGACGGTGTGCCGCTGGACGCAGTCATTGCCGATTTCATGGCTGGTTCGGTCGAATGGCTGACACCGGACAATGACGAGGATCACTGGGATCTGATCGAAGGGCAGGGATCATTGTTCCACGTATCCTATTCCGGCGTGACCATGGCGCTGATCCATGGCGGCCAGCCGGACGCCCTGATCCTGAGCCATGAACCGACCCGTGCGCATATGCGCGGCTTGCCAACCTATCAACTGCCGGCATTGGAAGCCCTGCGCGACACCGCGCTGGCACTGGCCAAAGTGGCAAACCCGGATTGTCAGGTTGTTGGCGTTTCGGTCAACACGCAGCACATGTCCGAGGCTGAGGCGACCGCCTACCTGGCCAAGATCGAAGCGGATATGGGCCTGCCTGCGACCGACCCGTTCCGCTTTGGTTCGGGCAAGCTGGTGGACGCGCTGGCCGCAATGTGATCTGAACAACGCGCCGGTGGCGGGGCTGTTTCACCTCCGGCGTGAGTATTTGGGAAAAGATGAAGGAACGGGTGCGTGCAGATTGAGGTTTCTCGCGATGTGTTCCGGCTGGCGCAGGTCTTCACCATCTCGCGCGGGTCGCGGACCGAAGCAAAGGTGCTGACGGTTCGGGTGTCGGACGGAACTCATCAGGGCTGGGGCGAATGCGTTCCTTATGCGCGTTATGACGAAACGCTGGAGTCCGTTGAGGCCGAGATTGCCGGTCTGCCCGCGGATGTCACCCGCCGGTCGCTGATGGATCTGCTGCCAGCAGGTGCCGCGCGGAACGCCGTGGATTGCGCCCTGTGGGATCTGGAGTGCAAACGAACCGGCAAACGCGCCTGGGACCTGGCAGGTCTGCCCAAGCCCGGCCCCGAGATCACCGCCTATACATTGTCGTTGGACACCCCCGAGGCAATGCAGGCGCAGGCCGCCGGGAACGCGCATCGCCCGCTTCTGAAGATCAAGCTGGGCACACCTGATGATATGCCCCGGCTTGAGGCAGTACGAGCCGGTGCTCCGGTCTCCAAGATCATTGTGGATGCAAACGAAGGCTGGTCGGCCGAAGTTTACGCCGACCTCGCCCCGCATCTGGTGCGGCTGGGCGTGGCGTTGGTGGAACAGCCATTGCCCGCAGGAGATGACGACGCATTGATCGGTATGAAGCGCCCGGTGCCAGTCTGTGCTGACGAATCCTGCCATGACCGCGCCAGCCTGCCCAAGTTGAAGGGCAAATATGATGTCATCAACATCAAACTCGACAAGACCGGAGGCCTGACCGAGGCGCTGGAGTTGCGCAAGGCGGCGATTGCCGAAGGCTATGACATTATGGTGGGATGTATGGTCGGCAGCTCGCTTGCCATGGCACCTGCGACATTGCTGGCGCAGGGTGCGATGGTAACGGACCTTGACGGCCCGCTTCTGTTGGCCGAAGACCGCGACACCCCGCTGGATTTTGACGACGCCGGAGTGCACCCGCCTGCGGCCGCACTTTGGGGTTGAGGAGACGAACATGACCCGCACCGTTTACGTAAATGGCGAATATCTGCCGGAGACCGAGGCCAAGGTTTCCATTTTTGACCGTGGCTTCCTGTTTGCGGACGCGGTCTACGAAGTCACCAGTGTGCTGGACGGCAAGCTGATCGACTTCGAAGGTCACTCAGTCCGTCTGAAGCGCTCGCTGGACGAGCTGGAGATGGCCGAGCCCTGCACCAAGGATGAACTGTTGGAAATCCACCGTAAGCTGATTGAGCTGAACGGTATCGAGGAAGGTTTGGTCTATCTGCAGGTTTCGCGCGGCAGCGATGGCGACCGGGATTTCGTGTTTCCGTCGGCAGATACCCAGCCCAGCCTCGTTCTGTTCACGCAGAATAAGCCGGGGCTGGCTGACAGTCCGGCGGCAAGGAAAGGCGCCAAGATCATCTCGATCGAAGACATCCGCTGGGGCCGCCGCGACATCAAAACGGTGCAATTGCTCTACCCGTCGATGGGCAAGATGATGGCCAAGAAGGCAGGTTGCGACGACGCATGGCTGGTCGAGGACGGCTTTGTGACCGAGGGCACCAGCAACAACGCCTATTTCGTCAAAAACGGCAAGATTGTCACCCGCCCGCTGTCCAACGATATCCTGCACGGCATCACCCGAAAGGCCGTGCTGCGCATGGCGGCTGAGGCGCAGATGGAAATCGAAGAGCGTCTGTTCACCATCGACGAAGCCAAAGAGGCGGACGAAGCATTCACCACCTCGGCCAGTGCCTTTGTGATGCCGGTGGTTGAAATCGACGGAGTTGCGCTAGGTGACGGTACGCCGGGGCCGATTGCAAAACGCTTGCGCGAGATTTATCTGGACGAAAGCCGCAAGGCGGCGATCTAAAGAAAAAGGCCCGCCAATCTGGCGGGCCTATTTCGTATTGGGCCTAGCCCTTTTTCGTTACATTCTCTTCAAACGCGACCTTGAAGGCGGCCTGTTTTTCAGCGCTGGCCTCGGTTTGATAATTGGCTTTCCATTCATCCATGGTCATGCCGTAGAAAAGTTCTCGGGCCTCGTCCTTGCCCATCTCGATCCCCTTTTCATTGGCCGCTTCCTGATACCACCGTGACAGGCAGTTTCGGCAGAACCCGGCCAGATTCATCATGTCGATGTTCTGCACATCGGTGCGGTCTTCCATCAGGTGCTTTTGCAGCCGACGAAAGGCGGCAGCCTGAAGTTCGATTTCGGTTTGCTTGTCCATAATGTGGCTCCGGAAGGCAGTGTGTGTTGCGTTTGACCTAACAATCCTGCCGTGTCGTTACAACAACGGCGCTTGTGGTCAGCGCTACCTACATCAGTTTCAAGGCCAGCCAGGGCACGATGCAAAAGATCAGTGTCAGAATCTTGTAGTTGGCAAGGTATCTGAAATAGGCACGTTTCACGTCGGCGCGATCCATCTGAAACATCCTGCCGTGAATGCCAGCGATCCAGTCCTGCAAAAGCAGAATCATGACGGTGGTGAACAGCAAAACCGCGATATTAAGCGTGGCCATCCAACCGAAAAACGTTGTCAGAAACTCATGTGTCATGACGATCCCCTTTCCCGCATTATATGGGGATCAGAGGCATTGCTCACAATGGCGTGAGGGGTGGAACGTCCCTGCAAACCTTGCGGTCAAAGGTCGCTGGCGTCCAGCGCTTCTTGCAGGATTACCGCCAGCCGCTCGGCCCAATGCCGTTGTCCGGCATGATCGGCGATCAGGTCGTTGCGCAGCTCGATCAATGCATTGGGACGGCCAAAAGCGGTGCAGTGCTTGTCAATCGCATCACCTGGCAAAACGCCGGTATAGGGTTCATTGACACCAACGCACAGGTCATCTTCCTGTTGCAGCCGGTCGATCAAAGGGCGCGAAAACCGCTCGTCCGGGGTGTGCAATACGCCAATGTGCCATGGTCGGGGGTCACGTCCACGCAACTGGCGCGTGAAGGAATGCATCGACACAATTACCGCATGTGGAAGTGCCGCCAACTCGGCCAACGCTGTGTGGTAGGGGCGATAGCACATGTTCAGGCGGCGTTCGCGTTCGGCGGCATCGGCATTGCGGTTGCCGGGAATGATCGACCCGTCATACAGTTTCATCAACAGCGTGGGGTCATCTTCCCCTCGGTTCGGGTCGATTACGAGGCGCGAGAAATTGGCGGCAATCACCGGCGCGTTCAGAATCTCGCCCAGATGTTTTGATACCTCATACGCGCCGACATCATAGGCGATATGGCGCTCCATATCCTCGCGCGGCAGGCCAAGGTCTCCGTCATTGACCTCGGGGGGGACGATGTTGGTTGCGTGGTCGCATGTGATCAGCCATCGGGACGGGCGATCCGCGCCGTGAACAAAAAACGGGGTGTAAGTCATAAGCCTGTCATCTAGTTTGTCGCAGGTGTAGGGCAGTTGCTTTAAAAAGGGAATTGCGCAATAAGCGCCACAGCAGTGTTTGCGGTAACATTTTGCAAAAGCTGATCTGCGCAATCTGAACCGGCATGAGGAGGTCAAGACCAATGCGACGCCTGAGGAATGTAAAAATCGTGGCGACGCTGGGACCGGCGTCCAGTGACTATGACACCATTCGCGCCCTGCACGAGGCCGGGGCGGATGTGTTCCGTCTGAACATGAGCCACGGCAGCCATGACGAGATACGTGAACGCCACAAGATCATTCGGCAGGTTGAAAAGGATCTGGACAGCCCGATTGCCATTCTGGCTGACCTTCAGGGTCCCAAGCTGCGGGTTGGTGTTTTTGCAAATGATGCGGAGGATCTGGAAGAGGGCGCGGCGTTCCGTCTGGACCTTGATCCAGCTCCCGGCGACACCACCCGCGTGTGCCTGCCGCACCCCGAGATTTTCGCGGCCCTTGAACCGGGCGCGCGCCTTCTGGTCAATGATGGCAAGATCCGTCTGATCGTTCAAGATTGTGGTCAGGACTTTGCCAATTGCACAGTTGAGGTCGGCGGTGCGATCTCGAACCGCAAGGGTGTGAACGTCCCGGATGTGGTACTGCCGCTTGCGGCCTTGTCGGAGAAGGACCGTGGTGATCTTGAGTTTGTCTGCCAGTTGGGCGTTGACTGGCTGGCGCTGAGTTTCGTGCAACGCGCCAAGGATGTGTTCGAGGCCAGGGCGCTGGCTGATGGACGCGCTGCGATCCTGTCGAAGATCGAAAAGCCGGCGGCGGTCGAGGCGTTCGACGACATCCTTGATGCGTCGGACGGGATTATGGTGGCGCGGGGCGATCTGGGTGTGGAACTGCCGGTATCTGCGGTGCCGCCCATTCAAAAGAGGCTGGTCCGCAAGTGCCGTAGTGCCGCCAAGCCGGTCATTGTCGCCACCCAGATGCTGGAAAGCATGATCGAAAGCCCGATGCCCACCCGCGCCGAAGTGTCGGATGTGGCCACTGCGATCTATGAGGGCACGGACGCCATTATGCTCAGCGCGGAATCGGCGGCAGGTGCTTATCCGGTTGAGGCTGTGCAGACCATGAATAAGGTCGCCATCGAGGTCGAGGCCGACCCGACCTATTCCCAGATTATCGCCGCGTCCCGCACGGCAAAAGGAAGCACTGTGGCCGATGCCATTGTTGCGGCTGCCCGCGAGATTGCTGAAAAGACCGATATCAAGGCCATCTGCTGCTTTACGCAAAGTGGAACCACCGCCTCATTGACAGCCCGTGAACGTCCCGGTGTTCCGATCATTGCGATGACATCGCTGATGGGAACTGCGCGAAGGCTTTGCCTGAGCTGGGGTTGCAATTGCGTCATGACGCCAGAACTCCAGCGGTTCAAAAGCGCCGTGGTCAACGCGGCCCGCGCGGCGCGGGCAGGGGGGTTTGCAACCGAAACCGATCAGATCGTGGTTACGGCCGGTGTCCCGTTCAACGTACCGGGCACGACTAACATTCTGCGCGTGGCCCCGTGTGATGAACGGCTGATCTACAGCACGGATCCGGAATAACGGAAGGCCGACACTCGGGCCCGAGTGTCGTGTCAGCCAACCGGCTCTTTTACAATCTCCATAACTGTAAAAGAGCTGGTCTGGTGTATCCCCGGCAGCTTGTTGATCTTCTCGCCCAGCACCAGCCGGAAATGCGCAATATCGCGCGTTCGAACGGTCAGAAGATAATCAAACGAGCCCGCCACCATCAGGCAGCTTTCGATTTCCTGAACACTCCGAACGGCTTCATTGAATTTCACAAGGGATTGTTCCGCAGTTGCGACCAGGGATACCTGCACCACGGTCAGCAGTGCCAGCCCCATTCTTTCCTTGTCGACAACGGCTCTGTACCCTTTGATATAGCCATTCTTCTCAAGTCGTTTTACACGCTCGGAACAGGGTGTATTGGTCAGGTTCACGCGCGCCGCCAACTCAACTATCGAGAGCCGTCCATTGGCCTCCAGCTCGTGCAGGATGCGTTGATCGATATTGTCTAAATCTCTGCTAATCAGTAAAATTCCCTGTATTTTTGGCGTAATACGATAAATTACACTGAAATTGGCCCAAAAAAATCTCCAATTCCTAGTGAAATTTCCTAATACTTACCAAAGGGCGGTCTTGTTGAAAAGTTCCAAGTTCCGGCCGCCCTGCCGGGGGCGTGGGCCCCGGCCTTAACAACAAAAACGGAGGAACGAAATGACAACAAAGATTGTCATAGGACTCGACGGGACTGAAACCGGCGAGCGTGCGATTGCCTTTGCCAAGGATTTGGCAAAGCTGATCGGAACGTGCGATTTGCTGGTCGCTTATGTGATCGAATGGTCACCTTACACATTCCAGACACCTGAAGAAAACGCCCAGCGCCACAAGCGCCGCGAAGAAGAGGTTGATCTGGCAATGTCGCGTGTCGTGACACCTGCTGTTGAGGCCCTCAGGGCTGCGGGATTCGAAGCGCAGGGCATTGTGCGCCATGGCGATGTTGCGGAAACGCTGAACGCCATCACGGTCGAAAACGGAGGCTCGCAAATCGTCGTGGGTCGGGCATCTGCGGACGGGATCAAGAAACGCCTGTTCGGCAGTTCGACGCAATATCTGGTAATGCATGCCGACGTTCCGGTTACGGTCGTGAACTGAGGGGAGGGCTAAAATGAGAACGCTAAAAACACTTGGCGCCGTAACGGCCGCCACCATTGCCGCCAGCCCTGCCCTTGCACAAGAGGCGCCGGGACTGGATGAAAAAATCAATCAGGCCTTTGCAAACCTGACCGGACCGTTTGTCAGCTTCATCTTTGCACCGCTGCCCGGAACCAGCTTTCCGTGGATCGTCATGTGGCTGGTGATTGCTGCATCGGTTTTCACACTGTATTTCGCGCTTGTGCAGTTGCGGTTCTTTGGTCACGCGATCAGCCTTGTCAAAGGTGACTATTCCGATCCCAACGACGCGGGCGAGGTCAGCCACTTTCAGGCATTGGCCACGGCGCTGTCCGGAACTGTGGGCTTGGGGAATATCGCGGGTGTGGCCGTTGCCATTGGCATCGGTGGGCCGGGTGCAACATTCTGGATGATCCTTGCGGGCCTTCTGGGCATGGCATCAAAGTTCACCGAATGTACGCTGGGCGTGAAATACCGCAACGAATACGAAGACGGCACCGTTTCAGGTGGCCCGATGTATTACATGTCCAAGGGCTTTGACGAGCTGGGTCTGCCCGGTGGCAAGATCCTGGCGGTGCTGTTCTCGATCTTCTGTATTCTGGGCGCGTTGGGCGGCGGGAACATGTTCCAGGCCAACCAGGCACATCAGCAGATCGCAGGTATCGTTGGCGACTATCCGGGCTGGATTACCGGTATTGTTTTTGCCGCGGTCGTGTTCATGGTCATTGTTGGCGGTCTGAAATCCATCGCTCGGGTGACTGAAAAGGTCGTGCCGTTCATGGGTGTGCTGTATGTCGCCACCGCACTGGTCATCATCGCGATGAATGCGGACATGATCGGCTGGGCCTTTGGTCAGATCTTTGCCGGTGCCTTCACGGGGCTGGGCGTAGCAGGGGGCATGGTCGGCGCGCTGATCCAGGGCTTCAAGCGCGCGGCATTCTCGAACGAGGCGGGCGTTGGCTCGGCGGCGATTGCGCACTCGGCGGTTCGGACCAAGGAACCGATAACCGAGGGTTTTGTATCGCTGCTTGAACCGTTCATCGATACCGTCGTGATCTGTACCATGACGGCACTGGTGATCATCATCACGCAACAGCTGATCATCGACCCTGAAACCGGCAACTACATGCTGAACGAGGCGGGTTCCGCCATCGCAACAGTGGATGGAAATTCCGGTGTCAGCCTGACTTCTGCCGCGTTTGGCAGCGCGTTCAGCTGGTTCCCGTACATCCTTGCGATTGCGGTGATCCTGTTTGCCTTCTCGACCATGATCAGCTGGTCCTACTATGGCCTCAAGGCCTGGACCTACCTGTTCGGAGAAGGACACACAAAAGAGCTGATCTTCAAGGTCATCTTCTGCGTCTTCGTGGTGATCGGCGCTGCGGCCAACCTCGGCCCCGTTATCGACTTCTCGGATGCGGCGATCTTTGCGATGGCGGTTGTGAACGTCTTTGCCCTCTACTTCCTGATGAAAGTGGTGCGGCAGGAACTGGCGTCCTACTCCGCAAGGCTGAAAAGCGGTGAAATCCGCAAATTCGAACACTAAATCCAATCACCGGGGCGGCCTGTGTCGCCCCGGTGCCTGACCAGCCTGCAAAAAGCGTAGATTCTGGTCCAAACCCCCTTGCCAGTATGACCGAACTTGCGTAAACGGCGCTTCTGATCGCGTGACCGGCCGAGATGGCATGCCGAGTCGCGTCTGAAACCGAACCCGAAAAAGGAGACGGAAATGCCTAAGATGAAGACCAAATCAAGCGCCAAGAAGCGCTTCAAGGTGACTGCGACCGGTAAGGTCCTTGCTGGCCAGGCCGGCAAACGGCACGGCATGATCAAGCGGACCAAGAAATTCATCCGCGATGCCCGTGGCAACACCACCCTGTCCGCCCCCGACGCAAAGATCGTCAAGGGCTACATGCCCTACGACCGCTAAGAGGAGATGTAAGAGATGTCCCGCGTTAAAGGTGGAACCGTAACTCACGCCCGTCACAAGAAGATCATCAAGGCCGCAAAAGGCTATTATGGTCGTCGCAAGAGCAACTTCAAAGTCGCAACTCAGGCCGTCGACAAGGCCAACCAGTACGCGACCCGCGACCGCAAGAACCGCAAGCGCAACTTCCGCGCGCTGTGGATCCAGCGGATCAACGCTGCTGTGCGCAGCCATGACGAGGCTCTGACATATTCCCGCTTCATCAACGGTCTGAACCTGGCCGGTATCGAAGTGGACCGCAAAGTTCTGGCCGACCTGGCCGTGCACGAACCGGAAGCGTTCGGCGCGATCGTCGCCAAAGCTCAGGCTGCTCTGGCTGCCTGAACCTCTGAAAAGAGACAGTGAAAGAAAGGCCGTCCCCTTGGGGCGGTCTTTTTTGTTGCAACATGCGGCGCATTCCAGGCGCTTCTTGGATCAGGACATCCACCCCTTCTGCATTGGGATGACGCCAACCAGTTTCAGGCATGACCGGTTTGATCTAGATCATGTAACAATCCCCGGATCACATTATATATGATTTTATGAATATAAGTGAGAAGGGTGAAATCATGACACTAAACTGGAAAGTTGGAGGTGTTCTGCTAGGGCTCGTGTTCTTCGGGGCAGTTCTTCTGGTGAAGCCGATCGGTGTTTCGACCCAATTCGTCATCCTTGACGGAATTATCGCGGACACCGTCAATTCGGAATTCGTGACGCAGACGGATGACGGTTACAGTTCATCCAACGCATACATGGCGAAATCCAATGGCAAATACGCCAAGTACGTATCCAATCCGTTGAATTACAGCTTTGTCTTCGTTTTGGCTATGGCCGCGGGGGCGTTCTTGTCGGTCAAGGCGCGCGGTGGTCTGGAACGCGGAGAGGGCAAGCTGCCCATGATCTGGCGCGAAAACTATGGCGATACGCCCTTGGCCCGAAACCTGGTCGCGCTATTGGGCGGCTTTGTCGTCCTCTATGGCGCCAGGTTGGCGGGTGGGTGCACATCCGGTCACATGATGTCCGGTATGATGCAGACAGCCCTGTCAGGTTACATCTTTGCAGCCGGGGCATTTGCGGCGGCAATTCCCACGGCAATGCTGATCTACCGGAAAGGATAAGGCGATGGAAATCATTCTTGCGATCATCATTGGTGCCGCTTTCGGAGCCGTACTTGACCGGATTGGCGCGGCGAATCCAAATTGGATTGTGCGCATGTTGACACTGCGTCGACTCCACCTGATGAAAACGATCCTCCTGGCAATCGGAACCGGTTCGATCCTCATGTTCGGCGGGCAGATGCTGGGGTTTGTGGATGTCGGCCATATGTCGGTGAAATCGGCCTATGTTGGTGTCTTCATTGGCGGATTGTTACTGGGTGCGGGCTGGGCTGCATCGGGCTACTGTCCGGGAACAGGGGTCTGCGCCGCTGCGTCCGGTCGCCGTGACGCCTTGTTCTTCATCGTCGGCGGTTTGTTAGGCGCTGCGGCCTATATGGCGACATATCCGGCCTGGAAGGCCACGGGCCTGCTCGATGAAATTGCTGGCGGCAAAGTCACCTTGGGTACAGTTCCGGGATCCGCTTACGAAGGTGTTTTGTCACTGTCCGGCGATATCCTTGGTATCGCACTGGGTGCCGTCTTTGTTCTGGTTGCATTCGTTCTTCCGGACAGCCTGATCGCAACTGGCGAAAAGGTTGGTGTTGCGGCCGAATAATCACGGCTGAGCGTACACATTCACGACCGGCATCCCGACAAAAAAACCGGCGCAACACGCGCCGGTTTCTTTTTAGCCAATATCGGTGATCTTACCCGAACACACGCCCCAGCGCGCCGTCAACCGCGTCGGTGATCTGGTCAATGTCATCGGCTGTAGCTATCAGCGCAGGCGAGAAGCACAGCGTGTTGTTGCGACCGGGGATCGAGCGGTTGGTCACGCCGATGATCACACCCTGCGCCATACAGTCGGCGGTAACGGCCTGCGCCAGTTTCTCGTCCACCGGCTCTTTGGTGCCACGATCCACAACCAGTTCGGCCCCCAGGAACAGGCCTTTGCCGCGCACATCGCCGATGACCTTGTGCTTGTCCATCAGCGCCAGAAGGTTGTTCGTCATACGCGCGCCCATGTCCGTGCAGTTCTGCAACAGGTTTTCATCCTGAATGATGCGCATGTTCTCGATGGCCGCTGCCGGACCAGCGGTGCACCCACCAAAGGTCGAGATATCGCGGAAATAGTTCATCGGGTCCGCGGCATCGTCTTTGAACAAGTCAAAGACTTCCTCGGTGGTAACCATGCAGGCAATCGCGGCATAACCCGATGCAACGCCCTTGGCCATGGTCACGAAATCGGGTTTGATACCGTATTGCTGGTACCCGAACCATGTGCCGGTGCGGCCCACGCCACAGACAACCTCGTCGATATGCAGCAGCACATCGTATTTCTTGCAGATCTCCTGCACGCGCTGCCAGTATCCTTCAGGCGCTTCGATTACACCACCACCCGCTGTTACAGGCTCAAGGCACAGCGCACCTACGGTATCGGGGCCTTCGCGCAGGATGACGGCTTCAATCTGATCTGCGGCCCATTCGCCGAAATTCTCTTCGGGTGCGCCATCCAGCTCATGCTTGCGATATTCCATGCAATGCGGCACGCGCACGAAATCAGGTGCGAAGGGGCCGTATTGCGCCGTGCGCTCGTCCTGACCGCCTGCCGACATGGTCGCCAGCGTCGAGCCGTGATAGTCCCGATCGCGGTACAGGATCTTGGTTTTCTTGCCGCCATATTTCTTGTGCGCGATCTGGCGCACCATCTTGAACGCCTTCTCGTTCGCCTCGGAACCTGAGTTGGTGTAATAGACCCGGCTCATGCCCGGCATCTTGTCGATCAGTTGCTCGGCAAACAGCGCACCCGGGATCGAACCGGCCGAATTGGCGAAATAGCACAGCTTCATCAGTTGGTCGTAAACCGCCTTGCAGATCGATTCGCGGCCATAGCCGACGTTGACGGTCCAGACGCCGCCGGAAACCGCATCCAGATGCTCTTTGCCTTTCTGGTCCCAGACACGCATGCCCTTGCCCTCGACAATGATGCGTGGGTCATTGGTTTCAAAGGGTTTATGCTGGATCAGATGGTGCCAGATATGGGCGCGGTCGGCCTCGACCACGCGGGAAAGATCGTTTTCGTTGAACGTGCCGTCCATGACATGTCCTTTCAGTGAGGAAGCGGTGCACGGGATATGGAAATGCCTCATCCCGGCATGTGTTTAAGATGCTTCAGATCACCGCGAAAGCCCGGATGTAGATAGGGCCAGATCGTATCATCCCGTATCGCCAGTCAGTTTTGCCGCCGTATTTCTACGGGTTTGTCAGAACGCGAACTTTGTGCTCAATTCGCCCAAACTGCGTTTCGGGAGGACAGCGGATGGCAGCGACACATATCTACGAGCGTCATTTGGACAAATGCCGGGCAAATTACACACCCCTGTCGCCCCTTACGTTCATTGAACGGACGGCGCAGGTCTACCCGGATTATCCATCCGTGGTTTATGGGGATCGCCGGTATTCCTGGGCTGAAACCTATGCCCGTTGCCGGCGTCTGGCGAGTGCGTTGACAGCGCGTGGGATTGGACGGGGCGATACCGTTTCGATAATCGCGGCCAACATCCCGGAAATGTACGAGGCGCATTTTGGCGTGCCCATGACGGGCGCTGTTCTGAACGCAATCAACACACGGCTGGATGCGCCGATTGTCGCATTCATCCTGAGCCATGCCGAAGCCAAGGCGCTGCTGGTCGACCCCGAGTTTTCGGATGTGGTGAAAGATGCGCTGCAACAGGTCGATCATGACATTCTGGTCATCGATATCGAAGACCCCACCTTCGACGGTGGTGAAAAGCTGGGCCGCCTGACCTATGATGCCCTGCTGGCCGAAGGCGACCCCGCGTTTGACTGGTCACTGCCAGCGGACGAATGGGACGCGATCACCCTGAATTATACCTCGGGCACCACGGGCAACCCCAAGGGCGTGGTTTACCACCATCGCGGCGCGACCCTGAATGCGCAGTCCGATTTGCTGGACTGGGATATGCCCAAGCATTCGGTCTATTTGTGGACCCTGCCGATGTTCCACTGCAACGGCTGGTGCTTCCCGTGGGCCATGGCAGCCAATGCAGGTGTTTCCGTTTGCTTGCGCGCGGTGCGGGCCGAACCGATCTATGCTGCTTTCCGGGACGAGAAAGTGACCCATTTCTGCGGTGCGCCGATCGTTCTGAACATGCTGGCCCACGCTCCGGATGAGTTGAAGGACTTTGACCACCAGATCAAGGTGATGACGGCAGGTGCCCCGCCGCCTGCGGCCGTGATCGAAGCGATGGAGGCGATGGGTGTCGAGGTCACGCATGTCTATGGCCTGACCGAAACCTATGGGCCTTCGGTTGTCTGCGCATGGAAAGACGAATGGAACAGCAAAGGGCCTGAAGATCGCGCGGCCCTCAAGGTGCGGCAAGGGGTGCGCTATACCGCGTTGTCCGGACTGATGGTGGCCGACCCGGAAACGCTGGAACCGGTTCCGGCTGATGGCGAAACCATGGGTGAGATATTCATGCAGGGCAACGTGGTGATGAAAGGATACCTCAAGAATCCCGACGCTACCGACAAGGCCTTTCACGGCGGCTGGTTCGCGTCCGGTGATCTGGGTGTCATGCACCCCGATGGCTATATCGCGCTCAAGGACCGTTCAAAGGACATCATCATCTCGGGCGGCGAGAATATCTCATCTGTCGAGGTCGAAGGTATCCTCTACAAGCATCCGGCGGTGATGGAGGCCGCCGTGGTGGCCCGTCCCGATGAGAAATGGGGCGAAACGCCCTGCGCCTTTGTCGAATTGAAACCCGGCGCAGCCGCAACCGAGGCAGAGCTTATCGCCTTCTGTCGAGACCGGATGGCCCATTTCAAGGCACCCAAAACGGTTGTGTTCGGCACTCTGCCCAAGACATCTACCGGCAAGGTGCAGAAATTCGTTCTGCGGGATCAGGCACGGGCGCTGGGTTAAAGATTGTCGAAGATCGACAGGTCCAACGCCAGCATCTCACCCATCCAGATCGCGCGGTCGCGGTGATCCTCCAGATGTTCACCGGTTTCCGGGTGCGTGAAGACCGTCAGGCCCTGCCGGTTCAGCATCAGCCATGGGATGACTTGGTCGAATGCGCTGGCAGCAAAGCCCAGCTGGCAGCTCCAGCGCGAATGGGGGCCGACGTTTCGGGCGTGAATCCGGCCCATTTGAACAGGGAACAGGCGGGCCGCCTCTTCACAGACCTGCCGCGCGGTGTCCTGCGTGTCGGCGTCGAAATAGACATGGGCGTGATAGCCGGTGATCTCGGGCATAGGAACCTCGTCTGCTTTGTTGGCTCAAAGCTAAGGCCTAAAAGGAAAAAAACCTAGCTGCGCATGCACACAGGGTCTGTGCAATGTTAACCCGGCGCATGTGCGTCGGGATGTGCCGCGACAAAGGCCGGGTGATTGGCGCAGGCCTCTTCAACCCGCAGCAGGCGGGGCATATCCGACAAATCAACCTGCCACCGGCGCGCGTTATAGATCTGCGGGATCAGGCAGAGGTCGGCGAGACCGGGCTTTGACCCAACACAGTAGGGGGCCTGTTCGAAATCACCCAACATGGTTTCGAACGCCTGCAACCCGGGTTTGATGAAATTCCGCATCCAGTCGCCGGGCATGTCGGGGGCGTTATGGCTCAGGGTCGTGGCATAGCGCGCAACCGACAGGTTGCAGACTGGGTGGATGTCGACGGCGATCGCATAAGCCAGCGCCTGAACACGCGCGCGTTCCGCCGGATCATCAGGCAGAAGGTTCAACTGCCGGGTCCGGTCCAGATAGTCGAGGATGGCAAGCGATTGCGTCAGCCGTAGCCCGTCAATATCCAGAACCGGCACAAAGCCCTGTGGGTTTCGCGCGATATGTTCATCGCCCTTTTGTGCGCCGCCCACCAGATCGACAACAACCGGGCGATACGCGATCCCGGCCAGATTCAGGGCGATCCGCACCCGGTAACTGGCCGAGGACCGCCAATAGTCATAAAGGACGACGTCGCTCACGCCCGGGCCTGTCAACTGTCAGTCAAAGCGGCAGCGCGAAGGGCGTCCGTCAGCACCGTACTGTCACCGATGTGGTTGGCCAGAACCAGCACCAGCCGCGCATTCAGCGCGTCGCTGTCTGCTTTTTCCAGGCCTTCATGCGCGGCCAGAAGTTCGGCATAGAAGTCATCGGCGTTTTTGATGTTCGGGGTTAGGATCAGGTCTGACATGGGGCTTACTCCTTACCGCAGGCTCTGCGGATCGCGTGCCGGAAGGTGTTTTCTTCGTAACTGTCTCGCCGGGCCGCCACATGTTGGTCCGGCCGGATCAGGTAGACAGCGCTGGTCGCGTCACCCAGATAGCGGCGTTTGAGGGCCAGCGTCATATCATCCTTGACCGACAGCGCCAGTCGCGTGACCTCGATCCCATCTTCTTCCAGGGTATCAGGGGCGTCTGCATCGATGGTCAAAAGCGTGAACTTGCCTGCAAGCTTGGGCAGCAGAAATTCGTCACCAAGCGGAGCGTCGGGGCAGGCCGAACCCGGTCGCGTTCCGGCGGGGCCGTTCAGCGCGTCCGCAGAATTCAGCGAAGATCCGTCATAGGTGCAGGGCTGACTCAGGCGGCCCGAATTCACCAGCGGGCGGGCGAAGTCGTAATGTTCGCTCAGGTCCAGTACCGCATCGCGCAGGATCCGCGACATCTCGGATTTCGGGGTGATGAAATCGGTCGACCGGCTGGAATTCAGGATGTTCTCGTCCGCCCCGTACACGCGTTCGGCGTTGTAGCTGTCCAGCAGAGTTTCAGGTGCTTTCCCATCCAGAACCAGCTTCAGTTTCCAGCACAGGTTGTCGGTGTCCTGAAGGCCGGAATTGGCCCCGCGCGCGCCAAAGGGGCTGACCTGATGCGCGCTGTCACCCGCAAACAGAACACGCCCCTTGCGGAAGCTCTCCATGCGACGGCACTGGAACGTATAGATCGAGACCCATTCAAGCTGAAACTCGACATCATCGCCCAGCATCGCCTTGAGGCGGGGGATCACGTTCTCGGGGCGCTTTTCGCGTTCCTTGTCGATATCCCAACCCAGCTGCAAGTCGATGCGCCACACATTGTCGGGCTGTTTGTGCAACAACGCGGATTGCCCGCGATTGAACGGCGGATCGAACCAGAACCAGCGTTCAGACGGAAAATCCGCATCCATGATCACGTCTGCAATCAGGAAGTTGTCTTCGAAAATCCGTCCTTCGAAATCAATGCCCAACATCCGCCGGGCGGGCGATGTCGCGCCATCACAGGCAATCAGCCAATCGGCTTCGATTGTGTAAGGTCCTTCGGGCGTCTCGACCTCCAGCCGCACGTGATCGTCATGCGTGCCAATCGCCTCGACCTTGTTGCGCCCGCGTATCTCAATCGGTGCGCCTTCTGCCTGCAACTCGCGGACCCGTTCAACAAAGTAGTTCTCGAAATGGTATTGCTGCAGGTTGATGAAGGCAGGGTTGGCATAACCTTCATCCGGTTGCAGGTTGAAGTCATAGACCTGTCGATCATCGAAGAAGACCTTGCCCCGATCCCACAGGACGCCCTTGTCGACCAGTCGGCGCCCGCATCCCAGCCGGTCGGCAATCTCCAGCGTGCGTTGCGAGAAACAGATGGCGCGGCTGCCGAAACTGACCTTGTCGTTCTCGTCGAGAACCACGACGTCGACCCCTTGTTGTGCCAGATCAATCGCGGCGGCAAGACCAACCGGGCCCGCGCCGATCACGATAACCTTGTGCCGAACCGGCGTCGGGCTGTCCTGATCGGGGCTGCGTTCATAGCCGTAAAGCGGAGTTTCAAAGATCTTGTTCATGGGCTTCCCCCCAAGCAGATGCGCCAAAGTGCTGCGTGTCCTGTGCCCCGGCAGCGCGTGCCGAAGCCTTTGGCATATGGTTTCACTTAATCCCGCCGCCTAAAACGATCTGGATCAAACTGGGCCGTTTTTCCTTACCCTTGCAGGGCCTCCCACATCTCAAGATCGCGTTGGGCGGTCCAGATGCGAGGCGTGTCGATACCGCGGGCTTCGTCATAGGCGCGGGCGACGTTGAACGGCAGGCAGTGTTCGTAGATCGCGTAACTGGCGAATTTCGGGTCACATTCGGCGCGGACTGCATCCCATGCCTCTTTCAGGCTGCCACCGCGCGCCGCAACCTTGGCTGCCGGGCGGTAGGTACTTTCGACGAAATCGCGGGTGTTTTCGATGGCGGCATTGACCATGTCCTTGCCAACCAGCGCATCGCCGCGTCCCGGTGCGATGGCGTCGACATCGAACCACTTGATCTCGTCCAGCGTGTCGCCCCAGTCGTTGAAATGCCCGTCACCGCAATAGCAGGCCGAGTGATATTCGACGATGTCGCCGGTGAACATCACGTTCTGGTCTGGCACGTGGATGACGATATCGCCGGCGGTATGGGCGCGCCCCAGATGCATCAGGTCGATCCGGCGATTGCCCAGATAAACGGTCATCGTGTCGCTGAATGTGGTGGTGGGCCAGGTCAGGCCGGGGATGCTTTCATGCCCTTCGAACAGGCGCGGGAAGCGCTGGAATTCGCTGTCCCAGTCTTCCTGACCGCGTTCCACCACCATGGCGCGGGCCATGTCGGACATCAGGATCTGTTGCGCGCCAAAAGCGCTGGCACCCAAAACCCGCACTGCGTGGTAATGGGTCAGCGCCACATGGGTGATCGGCTTGTCGGTCACAGACCGCACGCATTCGATCACCTTGTTGGCCAGGCGCGGGGTCGCCTGCGCCTCGACGATCATCACGCTGTCATCGCCAATGATCACACCCGAGTTCGGGTCGCCCTCGGCGGTAAAGGCATAAAGTCCTTCGCCCACTTCAGTGAACGAGATTTTCTTTTCCGACATGTCCCCCTGGGACGCGAATGCTTTGGCCATCTTGGTTTTGTCCTTTTGCGGTTGCGCGGAAGGCAGGGGTTGGATGCCTCCGGCGGGAGTATTTGGAAAAAGATGAAGCTCAGTGCGTCATCGTTCGAATGGGGAGTTGAGTGCAGGCAGAACGGTGCCGGTACAGTCGCCGAACCCGATAGTATAGCCGTCGCCCCTGGCAGCGCCGGTCAGGGTCATCGTGTCGCCGTCTTCGATGAAGCTTCGGGTTTCACCTGTGTCCAGCGTCAGCGGCTCTTTCCCGCCCCAGCTGAGTTCCAGAAGTGATCCGCGTTCGGGCTTGGTTGGGCCGGATATGGTGCCTGACCCCAGCAGGTCGCCCGTGTTCATCGGGCATCCCGATGTGGTGTGGTGGGCCAGTTGTTGCGCGGCGGAATAGTACATCTGGTTGTAGTTGGTTCGCGCGATGGTCGTGGCGTCTTGGCCTTCGGGTGCCATGGAGACGGCCAAATCGATGTCATACAGCATCGGGCCGCAATCCTTGAGGTGGTCCAGCAGCGCGAACTCGCGGGCTGGCGTGTCACAGCGGAACGGCTCGAGTGCAGCCTTGGTCACGATCCAGGGGCTGATCGAGGTTGCGGTTGCCTTGGCCTGAAACGGGCCCAGCGGCTGGTATTCCCAGGCTTGTATATCACGCGCCGACCAGTCGTTCAGCAGAACGTAGCCGAAGATATGGTCGTCAGCTTCCCGCACGGTTATCGGGCCATCCGAGGGCGTGCCCACGATGGCGCCCATCTCCAACTCGATATCAAAGCGGCGGCAGGGCAGGAAGGCGGGCAGGTCCTGATCGGGGGATTTCAGCTGTCCCCACGGGCGGCGGATATCCGTGCCGGACACCACGACCGAGGACGCCCGTCCGTTATAGCCAATCGGAATGTGCAACCAGTTCGGCGGCAGCGCGTTTTCCGGGCCACGGAACATGGTGCCCACGTTGAAGGCATGGTTTCGCCCGGCGTAGAAATCGGTGTATTCGCTGACCGCGAAGGGCAAGTGCATCTGGGCTTCGGCCTGCGGTACAAGCAGCGGTTCGATCTTGCTTTGCTCGTCCGAGCCCTCGGCCAGAAGGCTGATCAGCCGCTCGCGCAGGGCCGCCCAGACGGCGGGGCCTTCCTCCATCAAAGGGTTCCAGAACGGCAGATCGAACAGCGGCTCATCGCTTAGGGTGATTAACCCTTCGGCTTCGGCGGCGGTAACGTCGAGGATCATGTCACCGATGGCCACGCCGCAGCGCGGATCATCTCCTTCGGTCGAGAAGACACCGTAAGGCAGGTTGTTTAGCGGAAACGGATGCGCCGCATCATTGGCCGAGGCCACCCAGGATTTCATCAAAGGCATATTTTGCCCCTATTTGTTGTATTTGGTACGTGGTTCGAAACGATCATAACCCCGAATAGACAGGCGCCAAAGCCCAGAGCGGGCGCAGTTGCAGCAGGTCGGCTGCCAAGGCTCCGTCTTTGCTTTCCGGTTGCAGCGACAGTACGCCTGCAACCGGAATGGGAATGCTTATCGCCATCAGGACGGGTGCCGTCTGGGTAACCCAGTCTGAGGGTCATTTCTTGCCCGGTGTGCCGTCGAACTTCTTCTCAAGCGATGTCCAGCAGTCGATATAGTCGTCCTGCAGCGGTGCCTCATTGGCGGCAAACGGTGTCAGGTGCTGGGGGAACCGGGTTTCGAACATGAACGACATCGTCTGGTCCAGCTTTTCCGGCCCCAGATTGGAATAGGACGCCTTGTCAAAGGCTTCCCTGTCGGGGCCATGCGGGATCATCATGTTGTGCAGGCTGGTGCCACCGGGAACGAAGCCCTGCGGTTTCGCATCGTATTGACCGTAGATGTTGCCCATCAGCTCGGACATGATGTTCTTGTGATACCAGGGCGGGCGGAACGTATCCTCCATCACCATCCAGCGTTCGCGGAACAGGACAAAGTCGATATTTGCGGTGCCGGGCTGGCCAGAGGGTGCCGTCAGAACGGTAAAGATCGACGGGTCGGGATGGTCAAACAGGATCGCGCCAACCGGGCAATAGTTGCGCAGATCGTATTTGTAGGGTGCATAGTTGCCGTGCCACGCCACCACATCCAACGGGCTGTGTCCGATTTTCGTGGTATGAAACTGGCCACACCATTTGATCGTCACGGTCGACGGGGTTTCACGATCCTCATAGGCAGCGACCGGAGCTTTGAAATCACGCGGGTTGGCCATGCAGTTGGCCCCGATCGGACCGCGACCCGGCAGTTCAAACTTCTGGCCGTAATTCTCGCAGACAAAGCCGCGTGCCGGGCCTTCCAGGACTTCAACCCGGTAGAGCAGTCCACGCGGGATGATCGCGATTTCCTTGGGCTCAAGGTCAATGATTCCCAGTTCAGTCGCAAAGCGCAGGCGTCCTTCCTGTGGCACCACCAGCAACTCGGAATCGGCCGAGAAGAAATAGTCGTCGACCATGGATTCGGTGACCAGATAGATATGGCAGGCCATGCCAACCTGGGTGTTCACGTCCCCCGCCGTCGTCATGGTCCGCATCCCGGTCAT
Source organism: Ruegeria sp. O5 (assembly GCF_056535105.1). Classification (NCBI taxonomy): domain Bacteria; kingdom Pseudomonadati; phylum Pseudomonadota; class Alphaproteobacteria; order Rhodobacterales; family Roseobacteraceae; genus Ruegeria; species Ruegeria sp. O5. Next base: position 49,451 of record NZ_JBQERN010000010.1, read on the forward strand.
CCAGTTCAGACCTTCGTCGGAATGCGGCACCGGATCCCAACGATACTGGCCCAGGCTGATCACATCCGGGTCGATGCAGGGGGCCGATTTCCAATAGGGCAAGTCGATTTTTTCGTAACGGTGCGAATGCTTTACCGACGGGCGAATACGATAGCACCAGGTGCGTTCAGGCGGGTTGGCGGTAAAGGCCGTGCCGCTCAGCTGTTCACCGTAAAGCCCGTAGTTGCACCTTTGCGGGCTGTTCATCCCCTGCGGCAGCGCATCGGGCAGCGCCTCGGTTTCAAAGTCGTTGCCAAAGCCGGGCATGTAACCGGCGTGGGTACCAACAGGCGTTGCTGCTTGCGTCAATGAATGCGGATCCGTCGGACGGTTCATTACGTATTCCTCCGTTTGCTGCTTGTCGGTTAATAGTTGATTTTGTAACTAACAAGCATGACACATGACGAATCTGAAAAAAATGATGACTTTTTCCTGCAGAATTTTCTGCCGTTCCTGCTGAACCAGGCGGCCGAGCGCGCCTCGTTGGAATTTCAGGCTGTCTACAAGGGGCGGTACGGAATGCTCAGAACCGAATGGCGAGTGCTGTTCCATCTGGGGCTGTTTGGCGAAATGACCGCCAAGGAAATTGGTGAACGGGCCAGAATGCACAAGACCAAGATCAGCCGTGCAGTTGCCAAGCTCGAGGAGCGCCGATACCTGAAACGCACACGGGACGAGGCTGATCGTCGGGCGGAATGGCTGACACTGACACCAGCCGGGCAAGCCGTGTATCGCGACTTGTACGGGGTGGCCGCAAGCTATGACGCCAGGCTGTCGGGTCTGTTCAGCGAAAAAGATGCCGCCTTGCTGCGCCAGATGTTGCGACGGTTGGCAGGCGCGGATTGACCACTGGTAATTGGTGCCTGCCGTCCCCAGATGTGTGTCATGCTTGATACGGAATTTGAAATGACGTCATTTGAACCTGCCAAGGTATCCACACACACCCTGATCGACTGGTTGGTCCAAAAGGGGCTTGAGGGTGCCGGGCAGGAAGAGTTGCTGGAAGGGTTCTGCACCAGTCTGGTCGATATGGGCATTCCGCTGATGCGGTTTCATGCGGCGCAGTCGACCTTGCACCCGGTTTATGGCGGAACCGGATATAGCTGGTACAAAAGCACCGGCGGTGAATCCGAGAAGTTTGAAAACACAGATACGCCCAGCCCGATGTGGCAACAAAGCCCGCTCTATGCCTTGCTGAACGAGGATCTGGATGAAATCCGGGTCAAACTGGTCGACCATAATGAACCCAGCCGATTTCCGTTGTTGAACGACCTGAGAGAGGTTGGGGCGACCGATTATTATGCCACCGGCATCTCGTATGAGGGGTCGGGGAAGAGGCGCCCCGACGGTACCAAAAAAGTCAGTGATGGCGTCCTTATGTCCTGGGCCAGCGACGCGCCGTCCGGGTTTGATGACAGCGATCTCAGGCACATTCATGCGGTATTGCCGCATCTGGGGCTGGCGCTTAAATCCGCCAAGAACCAGAACCTGACCGAAGACCTGATGCGGGTCTATCTGGGTCGTGATGCCGGGCGCCGCGTCCTGTCGGGTGAGATTCGTCGCGGATCATTGCAGCAGATCGATGCGGTGATCTGGAATTTCGATCTGGAAGGGTTCACCAACCTGTCAGAAGACCTGCCGGGTCACGAGATCATCGACATGCTCAATGATTACCTAGCCGTGGCCGTGGGCGTTGTGCACGACAAGGGTGGGAATATCCTGAAATTCATGGGCGATGGGCTGATGGCCATGTTCGATGTCGGCGAAATCGACGAGGACGCCCGTGCCGCGCTCAGCGCGGTGCCCTTGCTGCAAGCCCGTATGGATGAATTGAACGCCAGACGTCAGGCGCAGGGGCTGCCGGTTGCGAATTTCACGCTGGCCCTGCATTCCGGCGAAATCCTGTATGGCAATATCGGCTCCGAGACGCGGCTGGATTTCACGGTGATCGGCCCCGCCGTCAATCAGGCCGCCCGCATCGCGGGAATGCACCGGTCGCTGGGTCAGCGAATCCTGATCTCGGACGACGTCGCGGTCGCGGCACGCCCCTGCGCGCAAGACCTCATCTCGGTCGGGCGCTACATGCTGCGCGGGGTGAACGAACCCAAAGAGCTGTTCACGGTATACAGTCCCGGCGGGCCATCAGATTCCAAGTGAAACCGAGGCTATTCCGTTCAGCGGTTCCAAAGCTGAAAGCCGTGAGGGAGCACATTTGTTCTGCCGGACAAGAACGGCGGGTTGGAGCGGATGTTCGAGGGCAGTGAGGCCTTGAACGAAGGGCTGGTTTGAGGCCTTCTTTGACATTGAGAATAGGTGCTGAGCGTGCGATGCACGAAGCATGGGCACGAATAACTTTCTACGAGCACAAAGAGGCCAAGCTACAAAACGGCAGCGCTGGCAAGCTGGGGCGTTAGTTGAGATTCCAATAGCTGAAAACTGTTGGGCATATGGGCAACTTGGGGAAGAGTATTTCGTCGCGGTTTTTGAAGGATATTTCTCAGAGCGCCCGGCAATCAAAGATCTGATTCACCTACCGATATTGTTCAAGTCCTTTGTCTACCGTGACGTTATTAGCAGAGGTTTTTGGCTGAAAGTTGGCTGGGTTGAGCCTCGAAGTGATGTGATGAAGGAAGACTACCGTTTCAAGCAGGACAATGTTTCCGGGGCTCTTTCGCTTTATCATTCAGATTTTGCGGAGCAAGGCTGGGAACGGCCAGCGCTTCTGAGCGAGTGCCTTGGATTGGAATGCGTTGCTGTTTGGGAGGCAAGTCATGTTGAAGACCGGATCGTCGCTGCTCGTAACGGCCACGAATGTAAATGGGTCAGTTCCTTGGCGATTGATGTGCCAAGAGTTCCCGCACACCAGAACGATATTCATTGACGATAGATATCCGCTTCGTCCGCGTCCCAGCCTCCAATACAGCTGATCAGAAATCGACTTCGACACCCGGCAGGTTCAGCTCTCGCATCATGTCGCGCAGTTCCTGCCGTGCTGCGATGTTCGAGATGTTCAGCTGTTTGACGCCAATATCCTTGAGGTCCAGCAGGGTCAGGCCGCGGGGAAACAGTTCGCGAAAGATCACCCGTTCGGAAAAGCCCGACGCGACGCGGAAGCCGATACGCTGCGACAGCATTTCGATCGCGCGCTGCATCTTTTCCTTGTTGACCATGCGCTGGGTGCCGACGCGGTTGCGCACAACGACCCAGTCGATGGGCTTCAGCCCGGCCTGCGCCCGCAATTGCCGGGCGTTCCAGACCATCTCGGAATAGACGGACGGGCCAAGGATTTTCTCACCCTTTGAATCAATCCGCGCCAGCAGGTCAAAATCGATGAAGCTGTCGTTCAAAGGGGTGATCAGCGTGTCGGCCAGCGAATGGGCCACCTGGCTCAGGCGTGTATGGGAGCCGGGGCAGTCGATCAGGATAAAGTCACTGTCGCTTTCTAGTTGCGACACGGCAGCAGACAGGCGGTGGTCATAGATGTTTTCGCCCGGCTTCAACGTGCTGGCATCGATCTCGGGCAGGTCGTGATGGCGGGGGCCGGGCAGCGTCAGGCCCGCGCTTTTCAGAAAGTTGTTCCGGTTCTCGAAATACCGTCCAAGGCTGCGTTGCCGCAGATCCAGATCAAGCGTGCTGACCTTGTGCCCCAGTCGGGCCAATGCGGTTGCCACATGCATCGACACGGTCGATTTGCCAGCGCCGCCTTTTTCGTTCCCGACCACAATGATATGTGCCATGCTTGTATTCCCAAGTCTTGCCGTGTTTGACTACACGTTGTTGGCACCCACTATATGTTGTGTCGACTGCGATGAAAAGAACCTCAAGCGGCGCTTTTGGGCATTATCGGACTCTATTTTGGAAAACACAGCGCCGTGCGCGGGTTACACGAAGGTGCCTGTCGGGTGGTCTGCCTTGATCGGCTAGCCGATCGCGGTTTTGGCGGCGAAATCACCGCGTCAGTGCCTGTTTCCGAACGCATACACCAACTGCTGCCTGCAACGATCCGCGTCGGAATCAATCGCGCCTTTTGCCTGATTCATACACGCACAGATCGCCCGCCCAATGGGTTCTTTCGCGGTGGCGCCGATTGGGCCGGATCGTGAAAACTATGCGGGGGACGGAAAATTTGGTTAAATACCAAACAGATTTACACCGAACGGTCTTGCAGGTTTTGCAGGGGTCCTCTTCGGTTCATCTTCAAGGCAGGTGAAAGGGGCATTGGCATGCCGGACACTGCTGCGGAAAGTTCAGGCGGTTCACGCGTTGTTCTTGCAATGACGGCCATTTGCATGATGGTCGTTGGCTTCAACACAACCGCTGTTGCGACCATCCTTCCATATCTGAAGGCCGAGTTCGACCTGACACCTTCGGGACTGCAATGGGTGATGGCGATCTACACAGTGGCCAGCGCGACCCTTGTGACGATTGTAAGTCGGCTTGGAGACATCACGGGCAAGATGGGTGTCTTTTTCTTTGGCATGATCGTGTTTGCCTGCGGCTCTGCTTCTGTGTTGTTTTCACAGAACGCGGCGATGCTGCTGGTTGGGCGTGGCGCGCAGGGGGCGGGGGCGGCGGCCCTGTTCGGCACCTCATTGTCCCTGCTGACCGCCGCAACGCCCGAGGAACAACGGGCCAGCGTGACCGGTGTTTGGGGCGCAATCGTGGGCCTTGCGATAGGCGTCGGGCCCATAGTCGGAGGAAGTTTTGCCAACTTCCTGAGCTGGCGCGGGGTATTCGCCACGGACCTTGTATTGCTTGCCATTGCGTTTGTGATCGGCCTGCAGGTCAGCAGGAAAAACTATGTCCCGGATACGCGCCTTCAGGGTGCGAAATTCGATACCGCAGGGGCGATAGCCATTGTCTTGCTTCTGGGTCCATTGTCATTCGCACTCAGCAACGGTGAAGCGCGCGGATGGGACAATGCCCTGACCATTGTTCCTTTGGGGGTCGCCGCTTTGGCGGCTGTCGGTCTGGTTTATACCTCGCGGCGCAGCGACGATCCGCTGGTCGAGTTCCGCTATTTCCGGCACCCGCGCTACCTTATGGCGGCAACAGGGATGTTCTTTGTGGGATTTGCGTTGTTTTGTTTCTTTATCTATTTCAACGTGTTCGTCCAATCCCCGGACGCGTTCGGCTATTCACCGGTTGAGGCAGGCGTCGCGATACTGCCGCTAAGCCTGAGCATGTTTGTCATTTCCGTCACCGCTCCGCGCCTGCTTGCGCCATACAGTTTTCAATGGCCGGTGACCGTCGCAATGGGATTGATGGCCAGCGGCTTCCTGCTTTTGACAACAACCTCGAACATCGACAGCTATGCTGAAATCTGGTGGAAGCTGATCATTGTGGGGGTTGGCATCGGCATTTGTTTTTCGTTGCTGCCCCGTCTCGGGCTTCGGTTGCTGCCCGACGAACATGTCGGACAGGGGTCCGGGGTGATCAACACATTCCTGTATTTCGGGGCCACGATGGGATCGGTTGTCGGCGGTCTGGCCGCATCCCTGACCATCCGCTCCGGCCTGTCCGAAGTCATCGCGGCGCTACCCGACGGGTCGGCACAGCGCGGCGACCTTGCGCGTGCTCTGACGCATGGCACGGCAACACAGGTGGAACAGTTGATTGCCGGACTTGACCCGTCAACAGGCTCAACACTGGCCAAAGCATTACGGGACCTGCGGGATAATGCGTTTGATGCGGCGATGCTCATGGCTGCTATCGCGGCCTGTATAGGGCTGGTGATCGCGCTGCTGTTGCTGCGCGGTCCGGTTCCGCCATTGCACGACGCGGCCGAACTCACGAAACCCAAGGATCAGATACCGGGGAAAGCAAGGGCCTGAAACGAAAGAAGGCCGCCCGCTGGCGACCTTCCTTTGAAAGACTGTGGCAAAGGTTCAGAAACCCAGGCCTTCGTATTTCTTCTTGAACTTCGACACGCGGCCGCCAGCGTCCAACAGGCGCGACGAACCACCGGTCCATGCAGGATGTACCGAAGGGTCGATTTCCAGTGCCAGCTGGTCGCCTTCGCTGCCCCAGGTGGATTTCATCTGAACGACGGTGCCATCGGTCATCTTGACGTCGATGACGTGATAATCGGGATGGATGTCTTTTTTCATCTTTCCGCTCCTTACGCTTCGGCGCCAGCTTTGGGCTTGTAGTTGGTGACCTCTGCGATACGTGCGGATTTACCGCGACGCGAGCGCAGATAGTACAGTTTGGCGCGGCGAACGCGACCACGGCGGACAACGGTGATGCTGTCGATATTGGTCGAATACAGCGGGAACACACGCTCCACGCCTTCGCCAAACGAGATTTTGCGAACGGTGAACGAACCGGCAATGCCGCTGCCGTTGTTGCGCGCGATGCAGACGCCTTCGTAGTTCTGCACACGGGTGCGCGACCCTTCGGTCACCTTATAGCCGACACGAATGGTGTCACCGGCTTTGAAATCGGGGATGTCTTTCCCCAGGGCGGCAATCTGTTCCGCCTCAAGCTGTGCGATCAGGTCCATCGCAGTTTCTCCTATCTGCTCGTGGTTGGTCCACGAAGTTGGGCACGGCCTGAGAGCTCTTGGTCTTCACCGGGTCCTGCGTACAGCCCGCCAGAGGTCAGATCGAATGTTCCTTTGGTCTGGCCTGACCCGACGCATCCCTGCCGAAGAAAGCGGGACGTCACGCCATGGTGCAAACCAAAACACCGGAGTCGCAGAACGCGGCACCGGATTGCGGTCGTTTAAGGGTATTGCCGGCAGGGATCAAGGGAAAAACGCCCTGTCTTGCCCAAGGCGCCGGTAGGAATCCGCCAGCCTGAAAGTAAGGCGTTGCCAAGCGGCCCAGATCAGGCATTCTGAGGCAAATAATATGAGCAGATATTTCAGACAGGACCCTATGATGCGATTGGCATTCATGCTGGCCATAACGGCCGTCGCGCTGATGTCTTGCGGGCGGGGCGGCCCGAAACCTCAGGCCGTAGAACCCGTTCCGGGCGTGGACAGGACAGCACCGCTTGTGATCTACCCCGATTTTGGCGACGCGGATCCCCATGACTGGGAAGGGCGTCACCCCGGACAATACCCGATCCATGGCCTTGACGTTTCACGCTGGCAGGGGCCGATTGACTGGCGCACGGCCCGGGCATCAGGCGTCAGCTTTGTTTTTCTGAAGGCGACCGAAGGCGGCGACGTGGCCGATCCCCTGTTCGATGATCACCGCCGCGGCGCACAGTCGGCTGGTGTGCCCTGGGGCGCCTATCACTATTATTATTTCTGCCGCTCGGCCCGGGAACAGGCCCGCTGGTTCATCCAGAACGTGCCCAAAGGGGCAGACCTGCCGCATGTGCTGGATATGGAATGGACGCCGCATTCCAAGACTTGCACGCTGCGCCCTGATGGCAGAACCGTCCGCGCCGAGGCGCAGCGTTTTCTGGACATTCTCGAACGACATTATGGCCGCCGCCCGATCGTCTATACCACGGTGGATTTCTTTGAAGACACCGATATCGGGCGCCTGCCCAAGACCGAGTTCTGGCTGAGATCGGTTGCGGGCCACCCCCGCACTGTCTATCCCCGCGCGGTCTGGCGGTTCTGGCAATATACCGGCACCGGTCTGGTGCCGGGCGTTCAGGGCCGGGTAGACATCAACACCTTCAACGGCACACCAGACGTCTGGGCCAGATGGAAGGCCGGGGGTTAGGTCTTTGGTGCGCCGTAGGTTTCCATAGTGCCGCCGCCAACCAGATGGTCCAACCGGCGCTCCCGCTCTTCCCCAAAGGCGTTGCGCACACTAGACCTGCGGCAAGTGCGCAACAATCCGGCCTGTCACTCAGACGAATCCGATCGGGATTTTGCATAGTCGGCCCAGATATCCGGGCGCCGCTCGCGGGTAATGTCCTCAGCCATCTTGTGACGCCATTCGGCGATGCGGCCGTGGTGGCCCGACATCAGAACCTCAGGTATCGGGCGGCCTTTCCAATCCGCAGGGCGGGTGTACTGCGGATGCTCCAGCAGGCCCGAGGAAAAGCTTTCCTCTTCGGTCGAGGCCTGATTGCCCAGAACGCCGGGGATCAGGCGCACCGTGGCATCGATCAGGGCCTGTGCTGCAATTTCACCGCCGGTCATCACGAAATCCCCCAACGAGACCTCCTGCACACCGTAATGCTCCAGCACACGCTCATCCACGCCTTCGAACCGGCCACACAGCAGGGTCATGCCATCGCAGCGTGCAAGGGTCTGCATCATGCGCTGGTCCATGCGCCGCCCGCGCGGGCTGAGGTAAATCAGCGGCCAGTTGCCCTGAATGCCCGACATGGTGTGCTCGATGGCTTCGCCCAACACATCGGGCCGCAAAACCATACCAGCGCCGCCCCCGGCGGGCGTGTCATCCACGTTGCGATGCCTGCCGACGCCGAATTGCCGCAAATCCACGGTTTCCAGCTGCCACAACCCCTCCTGCAGGGCCTTGCCGGTCAGGCTTTCCCCCAGAACGCCTGGAAAGGCGGTTGGAAACAGGGTGATAACCTTGGCTTTCCAGACGCCATGCAGGTCCGGGGTGGGTGTCATCAGCTCACGCGGTTTCAGCGTGGCCCGGATCGCCTTGCGACCATAGGATTTGCCGGGTTTGTCAGTCATTTCTGGCGGGCCAATTCATGTTGGGCGGTTCGAATCAGGGCCTTTTTCTGAGTGATCAATGCGGCTTCGTCCAGCGATGATCGGTTCAGGGCCAGCATTTCCCTCAGAACGTCGTCGGACAGCTGAGGGCTTTCATGCACAGGCTTCACAAGCTGCGCAGATTTCCCGGGTGGCAGGTCGAGAAATTCGGCAAATGGTGCGCCCAATCCAAGGTGGTGGCCTTTCAGCGCTTCCATCCACGCGGTCCGTACCGTGACAGTTGGCAACCGGTCTCTGATCCGGTCTGCCGTGTCCTGTGGCGATGGCAGATGCGCAAGATCGGCGCAAAATCCGTCCAGGTCCTGAACCATGCGCGACAGTTGAAGATCGTGGGCCCAAAGGCTGCGCAACCACACATCGCGATTGCGTAACGACAGGTAGACGGTGATGTCGGTTTCCTCGCCCATCAGACGGCGGCGCAGCACGCTGACGACCGTTTCCGCCAGTTCGGGTGCCGCCCCGTATCCTTCGCTTTTGTTCCTGCTGGGGCGCAGGCCCAGAAAATTCTCTTCGCTCAGGATCAATCCCCGGCGTACTCCGAAATCCAGACCGTCGAAAAAACTGTGCAACTGACCGCCAAAACCCGCCAGCGTGTCATCCAGTCGATAGATCGAATGGCGCGTGGCCGCTTCGTTCAACCCGGCCTTGCGGGTCTTATACGGAAGAACCAGAGCGAAATGCGGCCAGATCAGCTCGCGGTTTTCGTGCAGAAAGGACTGTGCTGCCGTCATGCCGGTCTTGTGAAAACCCAGATGCAGCAGAACACGTCGCATCAGATCAGGCCTTCGGGCGGGTCGGCCACGATGCGGCCCTGTTCCAGATCGACGGTTGGCACCACCTGCATCGTGAACGGCAGAAGAACCGTCGCCTTCAGGCCCGGCCCGTGTAGTTCCAGCAGGTCCGTGGCCCCGTGGTTCTGCACGGATTTGACCTTGCCCAGTAGGGTGCCGCCGGTGTCATAGACCTCAAGCCCGATCAGGTCTGTGTGGTAGAACTCGTCATCAGGCAACGAGGGCAACTGATCGCGCCGCGCAAACAGGCGCAAACCGTTCAGGGCATCCGCCTGTTCCTTGGTTTCAATCCCGCCAAGACGGGCGGCAAAACCGTTCTTGATCGTACGCGTCAGAACCACCGGATAGCGTTCCTTGCCGGTTTCATCCGTCAGTGGCGAATACGCCTCGATATCTTCGGGAACGGCGCAGAAGCTTTTCAGGCGCACTTCACCACGTACACCATAAGACCCCGCGACGTTGCCGACGCAGATCAGATCATTCATTGGCAGCCCCCGTCGTCAAACAGATCCCGTTTCTCCACTCGCCAAGCCCTTCGCAGGCTTCGCGCTGATTGTTGCGCTCAAAGAACACGCCCACAATAAAGGCGATCAGCAGCAGAATGGGAAGGCGTATCAATCCGAACATGCGGCCCTACCTTGTTTCGATCTTCAGGCTGTCGGCCCGGTTTTCCCAGCCAACCTGCTCAAGTTCGGGGGTGTCGGACACTTGTTCCGGCCATCCGACACAGAAATACCCGATCAGACGCCAGTTGTCCGGCACATCCAGATCGCGCGCCATCTGTTCGGGGTCCAGAATGGATACCCAGCCCAGCCCCAGCCCCTCGGCCCGCAGGGCCAGCCAGAACAGGGTGATGGCAGAGACCACGGAATAGCGCCGCATCTCGGGCATCGAGCCCGCGCCAAGACCCATTCCCTTGTCGGTGTTGTCGTCGCAGAACACGGCCAGTTGCACCGGCGCTTCCTGCATCCCCGACAGTTTCAGGCGGCTGTAAAGCTGCGCCCTGTCGCCGGAATAGCCCGCCAGGGCGTCATCATTGGCGGTTTGGAAATTCCTTAGCGCCGCAGCCCGGGCCGCCGCGCTTTCGACGCGGATCACGCGCCACGGCTCGCTCAACCCCACCGACGGGGCCAGCCGAAACGCGTCGAGGCAGCGCGAAAGCACTGCCTCGTCTACCGCGTCGCCGCGGAACCGGCGCACATCGCGTCGGAGCCGCAACAACAGATCGAACTGCGTGCGAAATGCGTCAGTAAAGGTCTGATCCCGCACGCTTCGGCCTGCTTATTCTTCTGCAGCCGCTTCTTCAGCCGGTGCAGCAGCCGCTTCGGCAGCTTCCGCAGCCTTTGCAGCTTTCTCTTCCGCGCGTTCCTGAGCTTTCTTGCCCGGGGTACCCTTGTTGGGGTTGTTGCGCTCGGCTTTGTCACGGGTGCCGGCTGCTTCCAGCATACGCGCGATACGATCGGTGGGCTGGGCGCCCTGATCCAGCCAGTGCTGAACGCGTTCCATGTCCATTTTCACACGCTCTTCGCTGTCTTTCGGCAGCAGCGGGTTGTAGGTGCCCAGTTTCTCGATGAAACGGCCGTCGCGCGGCATCCGGCTGTCAGCCGCCACGATGCGGTAAAACGGACGTTTTTTCGAGCCTGCGCGGGCGAGACGAATTTTCATTGCCATGGTGGTATCTCCTTTGAATGGCATCACGCCGGAGGCGTGTATTTGATTGGCCGGTGTCTTTTCCGGTTAATTCTGGTGTTTTTTGAACCTCTGGTTCACTTTCAACTTGCTGAACCTCTGGTTCACCCTTGGTGTTTCCTGTGGTGTCGGATGACTTCCTGAATGATGAAATTCAGAAAAGCTTTGGCGAAATCGGGGTCCAGATCGGCCTCTTTCGCCAGGTCTTCAAGCCGTGCGATCTGCGTGGCCTCACGCGAGGGATCGGACGGGGGAAGGTTGTGTTCGGCCTTGAGCTTGCCAACGGCCTGTGTGTGTTTGAACCGCTCGCCCAGCGTATAGACAAGGATCGCATCCAGCCGGTCGATGCTTTCGCGATGCTCTTTCAGCAATGCAGCCGCGCGTGTCACGGGGTTGTTCATTGGCCGGTCCTTTCGGCTGTCGAAACGTCAATCTTGGGGTGCCGCCACACCTGGCAGGACTGGCCCAGCAGTTCGGCATTGTCACGCTCCAGCGTTGCACCCAACCGCTCGGCCAAAGCGCGCGAACGGTCGTTTTCGTGGGCGATATACGAAATCACCCCGTTCAGGCCCTGATGCCGCGCCGCATAGGACCGGGCGGCAAGCGCCGCCTCGTAGGCAAAGCCTTTGCCTTCGAAATCTTCCATCACGGTCCAGCCCAGTTCAGGCTCGTCCCAGCCGGGGGCGTCAATCAGGCCGACGCCGCCTGCGAACCGACCGCTGGATTTCTCGGTCAGGTGCCAAAGGCCAAATCCTTTCAACGCCCAGTGCCCAAGGCGTCTGGCCAACATGCCCCAGCTTTCCAGCGCGTCCCGGGGGCCGCCTACCATATGGCTGCGCTCGGTTGCAAAGAATGCGGTCAGCGCAGGCAGATCATCCAGATGCGGCGCGCGCAGGATCAGGCGTTCGGTTTCAACGGTGGGGATGGTGAACGCGGTCATGCGTAGGCCTCCATCCCGCCATTCACCAGATCGGCAGGCGCGGGGTGCCGCCAGATTTCGGACCTGCCGAATTTGGGGTGGTCATAGTGATACTCGAACTGCGCGCCCAGCCGTTTCGCCACCGCCTTGCTGGCATGATTGTCCAGATCAATTAACGAGATCGCCGTCTCCCACCCCAGAACATCATACGCATAAGACCGCGCGGCCAGTGCCGCCTCGGTCGCGTACCCCTTGCCGGTGGCATGGTTCATCAGCGTCCAGCCGATCTCGGGTTCGGGCCAGCCTTCGGGGCACCAAAGCCCGATCCGCCCGACATAACTGCCCGAGGCTTTTTCCTCGGCGCTCCAGAACCCGTAACCGCGCAGGGACCAGTGGCCCAGCAGCGAAGCGATCAGTCGCCAGACCTCATCCCGGCGCAGTGGCCCGCCGACGAACTTCGCCGCATCGCTGGCGAAAAACGCGGTATCGGCGTCCAGATCAGCCTCGGACGGCGCGCGCAGGATCAGGCGCTCGGTTTCAAGCCGGGGGATATGTTGGGCGATGGCGTTCATTACTTCTTCTTGCCAAACCCGCTCAGGCCCTGTGGCAGCCCCATGCCACCGCCCAGGCCGGGCAGACCGCCGGGCATCTTGCCGCCCATCGCCTTGGCCGCCTGTTCCAGTGCCTTGGGGTCCATGCCGGCTGCCATGTCTTCGGGGCTGGGGCCGCCTTTGCCGAACATGCCCTTCATGGCCTGTTTCAGCATCTTGCCTTTGCCCATCTTGCCCATCTTTTTCATCATGTCCGACATCTGCCGGTGCATCTTGAGCAGCTTGTTGAGGTCGCTGACCTCCATTCCCGAACCGGCTGCAATCCGTTTCTTGCGGCTGGCTTGCAGCAGCTGCGGGTTGGCGCGTTCGCGTTTGGTCATGGACTGGATCAAGGCGATCTGCTGGCGCAGGATCTTGTCGTCCAGACCCGCCTGATCCATCTGCTTGGCCATTTTGCCCATGCCCGGCATCATGCCCATCATGCCCTGCATGCCGCCCATCTGGATCATCTGTTCCAGCTGCATCTTCAGGTCATTCATGTTGAACTGACCTTTGACCATGCGCTTCATCATGCGCTCGGTCTGTTCCATCTCCATCGTTTCCTGGGCTTTTTCGACCAGGGCAACGATGTCGCCCATGCCCAGAATACGTCCGGCGATCCGGTCCGGCTCAAAGGTCTCCAGCGCGTCCATCTTCTCGCCCAGACCGACAAAGCGAATAGGCTTGCCAGTCACCGCGCGCATAGACAGCGCCGCACCACCGCGCCCGTCCCCGTCCATCCGGGTCAGGACCACGCCCGAGATACCGACCTTGGCGTCGAATTCTTCGGCCACCTCAACGGCGACCTGACCGGTCAGGCCGTCAACCACCAGCAGGGTTTCGCGCGGGTCAACCGCGTTGCGGACCTGCTCGACCTCGTCCATCAGCACTTCGTCGATATGCAGGCGACCGGCGGTATCCAGCATGTAGACGTCATAGCCGCCCAATGTGGCCTGCTGCTTGGCGCGCTTGGCAATGTCGACGGGTTTCTGGCCCGGTACAATCGGCAGCGTATCAACGCCGACCTGCGCGCCCAGAACCGCCAGCTGGTCCATCGCCGCCGGGCGATAAACGTCGAGCGAGGCCATCAGGACTTTCTTGCCCTCTTTCTCTTTCAGGCGCTTGGCCAGTTTACCGGTGGTGGTGGTCTTACCCGAACCCTGCAAACCGACCATCAGGATCGGGGCGGGCGGGTTGTCGATCTTCAGCTTGCCGGGGTCTTCCTCGCCGCGCAGGGTATCGACCAGCGCGTCATGCACGATCTTGACGACCTGCTGACCGGGGGTGATCGACTTGGTCACCGCCTGACCGGTCGCCTGGTCCTGCACCTTCTTGACGAATTCACGCGCCACCGGCAGCGAGACGTCGGCCTCGAGCAGGGCAACACGGACCTCGCGCAGGGCGGTCTTGACGTCTTCTTCAGACAGGGCACCCTGTTTGGTCAGCCGATCAAAGACGCCGGAAAGGCGTTCGGATAGATTTTCAAACATGCCTTCGGCCTCCTTAGCCGGTTATCTGGTGGCGCGTCCTAGATAGGATGCGTCGGTTAAATGCACAAACGCCCCCACGGGCGAAACTCGCTGGTGGGGGGCGATCCCTGAACGACTCAAGGGACCGGAAGATCAAGACGCTTCCGGATGTTTGGCGGTCATCTACGCCTCTGGGCTCTGCGAGTCAAGGCAAACGCTTTGAGCATCTGGCCACTTGGTGTAGCGTCCAAAGGTCGGGGTCAGTTTTGGAGTTTGGTCATGAGTCAACCATTGCCGCAACGCACCAAGGATTATGTCGGTGAAGTCACGAATACCGATATCTGGTCCGACTTCATAATCCGTCCCGACGACATCTTTGTCTGCACGCCTCCCAAATGCGGCACCACGTGGACGCAGACGCTGGTACGAATGCTGATCACCAAAACCGCGGATCCAGCCGTGTACAACAACGCGGTCTCACCCTGGCTGGATTGCGGTTTCAGAAATCGTGAGGAGCAGGACAGAATACTTGCCGCACAAACGCACAGGCGATGCATCAAGACCCACACGCCATTGGACGGGATCACCTATTCCCCGGATGCGACCTATCTGGTGGTGCATCGTCATCCGGTTGACGTGCATTTCTCGCTGCGCCGCCATGTGGAAAACATGAAAGACGACTGGCTGGACTACCTGTTTCCAGATGATCTTTCCGAAGCCTTCGCGATGTTTCTGGACCGGCCCGCCTCGTCAAAGGGCACCGACGATCTGACACTGGCCTCATACCTCCACCATTACCGTTCATTCCGCGCGTTCCGGCATCTGCCAAACATTCATTTCCTGCATTACGCGGAACTCAGCCGCGATTTGCCGGGGCAGGCGGCGCGGATCGCAAACATCTTGGGGACCGAGATCGCACCAGAAATGATCGACGATATCGCTGAGGCCGCAAGCTTTGGTTCAATGAAGGAAAACGCCCGGCGCGCTTCGCAGCAGCCTGGTTTCAAAAGCGCGTTTCAGGACTACGCGCAGTTCTTCTCGTCCGGGACCAGCAACAAATGGGAGGGCAAGCTGACCGCCGATGACATGGCCCGATACGACGCGCGCCTGTCCGAAATGGTGACACCGGCCGATCGAGCCTGGCTGGAGCACGGACAAGTCCTGTAATCGTCAGGCCTGTTCCTTCGTGTCTTCCTGCTGCGCGGGCAGCCATGCGTTGACCGCGTCAACCAGTTTATGCGCGCCGCGCCCGTTCGAGAACGCATCGACAATCGGATGACGCCCTTCGCTCATTCCCTTGTCCAGCACCAGAACCGGGCGATACAGCGTCGAACTGCTGCTGTCGCTGCGGAAAGTCGAGCTTTCAACTTCGGCATGGGACAGGCTGGACAGCTGATGCTCGACCGCTTCATAGCCAAAGACAGACTGCCTGCGGATCAGAATGCGGTTCTTTGTGCGGTCCAGAATGACCTGAACCCGCCGCACGAAAACGCAGAACGCCCCGACACCTAGCCCGCCGCCGATTAGAGCAAAGAACAGCCCGAACCAGATATTCTCGCCGCCGTCACTGACCATGACCAGCCCTGCGCCGACAAAGGTCAATATGAAAAAGACCAGCATGATTCCAATGAACCAGGGCGTGTCGGCAAGGATCAGTTGGGTCGGAGTGTTTCGTGTGACTTTCATGGCGGCACGCTAACACCGTTTTCTGCTCTGCCCCAGCTTGAATTCGCCGCCATGTTGCGCGATGAGCGCTACAAACAGGAGGGCCCCATGGACGCATCATCCACATTTCAGGATACATTGCCGCTCAGTTCTGACGCGCTGTTGGCGCAGCTGGATGACTGGGGGCTGCCCTACCGCCTGCATACCCATGTTCCCTTGCGCACGGTCGAGGACTCCAAGGCCGTGGAAGGCCAGTTCATGGTGCCGGGCGAGAACGCGTTGCGGGTCAAGAACCTGTACCTGCGCGACAAGAAAAAGCGCAACTACCTGGTGACGCTGGAACAAAGCCGCGAGATTGACCTAAAGGCGCTGGGCGCAGAACTGGGTGTCGGCGCCCTGTCCTTTGGGTCGGCAGACCGGCTGTTGCAGAACCTTGGTATTCGCCCCGGCGCGGTCAGCCCGCTGGCGATGATCAACGGTGTGCAGAACAATGTGCAGTTCTTCATGGACGCCGCTGCCCAAGGGGCCGAGGTGATTTATATGCACCCGTTGGTCAATGACCGTACCGTTGTGATGAAACAATCCGACGTGATGGCGTTCTTCGATCGCATCGGTTGCACCGTTATGTGGCTGCCCTGATCACTCAAGCGCCAGTTTCAGCGCGGCGGCGACATGCGCGGCGGACGGGTTGATGAACAGGTGCCCGTCGGCCTCGAATACCGGGTCATCCAGATGGTTTGGAAAGGCAAGCGGCAACTCGGTACAGGCCAGCAGAATGGCGGTTCCGGGACGGGCATGTTTGTTGCAAAAGGCCAGCAACCTTGCGCGCGCTGCATCAGAGGCACCACCGTAGAAATCACTGTCGATCATGGCCTGCATCTCGGAAATCTCGGGGTCGGGCAGCCGCGCATTCGCAGTGATGCCCTCGGCCGCCAGACGATCCGCATAGTTGGTGGCCTGCATTGTCACGGTTGTTCCCAGCACCAATGCGTTTGACACGCCTGTGCTGGCCGTGGCCTCTGCCGTTGCATCGAAAATGCTGAGGATGGGCATGGAAACACCCTGTCTGATCGCGTGCAGCCGCGCGTGCGGGGTGTTGGACGCTATGATGCCAAAATCGCATCCCGCGCGCTCCAGCGTCAGCAGCGCGTCGCGAAACACCGCATCAAACGCCGCCCAGCTGGCTTCGTCCCCGGCGACACCTCGCAAGGCGCGGGTCTTGGCCTGTGTGACGGACTCGATGGTCATGGCAGGGATCGGCAAGGGCGCGCCGTGGCCGCGCGCCGCAAAGTGACGCCCGGCACCCTCGGCAATGGCACGGTAATAGTCCACGGTCGAGGCCCAACCCACACCGCCCAGAATTCCGATCTTTTTCATGCGCGCCATCCAGTCCGCCAGTTCCATCTGACCAGCAGACTGGACGTTTCAGGGCTCAATGACCAGAGGCGATCAGGCCGCCAGTTCTGTCACCGCCTTTTTGGCGCTTTCCAACGCGGCTTCGGGGTTCACCGCCATCTGATCCGCAGCGATGACCGCTACATCATGGATGCCGATAAAGCCCAGAACGTGACGCACATAGTTGGTGGCAAAGTCGATCTCGGATCCGACGGCAGTACCGCCCGACGCGATTGCCAGAATGGCGCGTTTCCCCTCCAGCAACCCTTTTGGGCCGTTCTCCGAATAGGAAAAGGTCAGGCCCGCGCGGGCGACCAGGTCGATCCAGGCCTTGAATGCAGCGGGGACCGAGAAGTTGTAGATCGGCAGGCCGATAACGATGGTATCGGCCTCTTGCAATTCGGTCACCAGCGCGTCCGAAAGGGCCAGCCGGTCGCGCTGCAGGTCGTCGCGCTGCTCGGCAGGGGTAAAGTTGGCGGCGATCCAGTCTTCGGTCAGCAGGGGCAGGGGGGTAGCCAGGTCGCGGCGGATGATGCGGTCCGCACCCAACTGCCGGACGATGCTGTCAGACAGGTCGCGGGTGGTCGAAGCAACGCGGCGGGCAGAGGCGTCGATATGCAGGATGGTTTTAGCCATTTTCTGGGTCCTTAAGGTCAGGGTAATCTTGTTCTGATCCCAATATGGCTGTTGCGTTTGCGAACAAAACTCGGATACATCAACAGTTATTGTTGGAAATTGCACAGAACGGTGTGACGATGGACAATTGGGATGAGGTGAGGACCGCCTATCAGGTGGCACGCATGGGAACCGTCAGCGGTGCGGCCGAGGTTCTGGGCGTGCACCACGCCACGGTGATCCGCCACATCGACGCGATCGAGGCCCGGTTGGGTGTCAAACTGTTCCAGCGCCACGCGCGGGGATACACCCCGACCGAAGCGGGCGACGATTTGCTGCGCGTGGCGCAGGCTACCGAAGACCAGTTCAACCAGCTTGTCGGCCGGATGAAGGGGCGCGGTGACGATGTATCGGGCGAACTGGTGGTGACGTCGCTGGGCTCCATCGCGCCATTGGTGGTGCCGACGCTGACCGAATTTCAAAAGATGCACCCCGAGCTGATCGTGCGCTACCTGACCGGAGACCGCCTGTTCCGGCTGGAATATGGCGAGGCGCATGTTGCAATCCGTGCGGGATCGGCCCCGGATCAGCCCGACAACGTTGTGCAACCTTTCCGGCAGGAAGAAGTCGGCCTCTATGCCAGTACTTCGTATATCGAACGGCACGGCAAACCTTCGGGCATCGAGGATTTCGGAAACCACCACTTCGTCAGCTCTGACGATGAAAGCAGCCGTGCGCCGTTCACCCGGTGGCTGCGCAACACGGTATCCGCCGACCGCATCACCTTTCGCTGCACCAACAATTTCTGTATGCGCGAGGCCGTTCTGGCCGGGGCCGGTATCGGCTTTATGGCCCGTTGGGAGGCCGCCCGTCATGACACTCTGGTCGAAGTGATCGACCCGCTTCCGGAATGGTTCGGCAACCTGTGGCTGGTGACCCATGTGGACCTGCACCGAACGACCAAGGTGCAAGCGTTCCTGAGTTTTCTGAAAGAAGCCTCCAAAGGCTGGTGTCCATGAACCCGCAGATGCGTGGCCATCTGGCCATGCTGGCCTTTTCGGCCCTTGTCGCAGGCAGCTTCTCGCTGGGGTCGATGATTGCCAACGAAATTGCTCCGGCGGCCTTGAATGCGGTGCGCTTTGCCATTGCGGCTGTGGTGATTGGTGTGGCGGCACTGGCGACAACCGGTCTGCCCCGCAGTGCCGCACAGGCGCCCTGGCGGTATCTGGTGCTGGGCGGGTTGTTCGCCACCTATTTTGTCCTGATGTTTTACGGGCTGCAAACCGCCCCGCCGGTCAGCGCTGCCGCGGTTTTCACCCTGACCCCCGTTGTCTCGGCCATTGCGGGCTGGGTCCTGCTGCGCCAGATCACCACGCCGCGCATGGCAATGGCCCTGACCATCGGTGCGATTGGGGCGCTATGGGTGATCTTTCGGGCCGACTGGCAGATGTTCCGCGCCTTCCAGATCGGCGGGGGCGAGATCATCTATTTCTGGGGATGTGTCGCGCACGCGATTTACACCCCCATGATCCGCAGGCTGAACCGCGGAGAACCTGCCGTCGTGTTCACGTTCGGAACGCTGGTTGCCGGGTGCCTGTTATTGGTCCTGTTCGGCTGGTCCGACCTGAAGGCGACCGATTGGGCAGCTCTTCCCGCCATCGTCTGGATCGGGTTGTTCTATATCTCATTCTTCGCAACAGCGGCTAGTTTCGTTCTGGTGCAATTCTCCTCGCTTCGGCTGCCGTCGGCCAAGGTCATGGCCTATACCTATCTGGTGCCAAGCTGGGTGATCCTGTGGGAAATCGCGCTGGGCAAACCTGTCCCGACGGGATTGATCCTGGGCGGTGTGGCGCTGACGGTCATTGCCCTGCTGATGCTGCTGAAAGAAGAGGCCCCGCGCCCCAGCCCTCAACGCCGGGCAACTGAATAAGGCCGCTCCCGATCTGAAACCGGTACGGATTGCCCACGAATTCCAAAGGCAAAATCTGTTGAGCCAGATCAAGGCAGGCCCTTGGTCTCAGGACTACCTTGGAAGGCGGACAAAAGGAGGAGATTATGTTCAAACATATCATGCTGCCGATTGACCGCCACCTGCCGCCCGAGGTTCGCAAGGCCGCAGATGTCGCCGCGCAGGTGGCAAAATGGCAGGGCGCCAAGATCACTCTGGTCAGTGTCAGCGGGGCCCATATGGGTGCATCCTCGGAAACCGAGGCCGAGATCGACAAGCAACTGGCCGACTTCACCGAACAGCTTGCATCAAAAGGCGCGGCCGAAGTTGCGGTGCGCAAGATACACTCGGTCGATGTTGCTGCCGAAGTGGACAGCGATCTGACCCGCGCGGCAGAAGAGATCGGTGCAGACCTGATCATCGTGGGCACCCATGCGCCCCGGATCACCGATTACATCTTTTCCAGCCACGCCGGATATCTGGCCAAACATGCCAGCATGTCGGTCTTTGTGGTGCGCTAGGTCTCGTCCGAGATCGGAAGCTCGACTTCCAGAAACCGTTCGAACGCATCCAGGTTGATGGGTTCGAACTGACCGAACCCCTGCATCCAGACCGAAGCGGTGCGCAGCGCGTCGGGTTCCAGCTTGCACCATTTCACCCGGCCGCGCTTTTCCTGTGATATCAGCCCGGCCTTGGTCAGGATGACCAGATGTTTCGAGATCGCCGCCAGCGACATCTCGAACGGCTCGGCCACATCAGTCACGGCCATATCGTCCTCTAGCAGCATCGCCAGAATGGCGCGGCGGGTGGGGTCGGCAAGGGCTGCAAACACGGTGTCGAGATCGTTGGACATGGGTCTTTCCTAATGGGCGAGAACCCGTTTGACAATTTCCCCCATCACGTCACTGTGCAGCGGTGATGCGCAAAGGGGGCGGCTATGGCGCTGAAATACTGGCTGGTGATCTGCGTCCTTGGCATCGGGTGGGGCATGTCTTTCATGTTCAACGCCATATTGCTGCGCGAACTTGGACCGCTATCCGTGTCATTGGGGCGTGTTGCATTTGGGGCGCTGGGCTGTTGGATCTATGTGATTGCCGCCCGCATGCCGGTTCACCTGACACTCGGGCGCGCCATCGGTCTGCTGGGGTTCGGGGCGCTCAGCTATGCAGCACCATTTGCGTTCTATGCGCTTGGGCAGCAGCATATCGCGTCCGGCGTGGCAGGGATCGTGAATGCGACAACACCGGCCTTTGCCGTCATCGTTTCGCATTTCTGGCCGGGAAGCGAGCGTGCGACGCTGTTGAAATCCCTTGGTGTGTTGTGCGGCTTCATCGGGATTGTCGTGTTGTCCGTCCCGATTTTGCACAATGGCCAAACCTCTCAGTTCTGGGCGGTTTTGCTGACCCTGTGCGCGCCGATCTGTTACGCGTTTTCCGTCAACATTGCGCGGGCCTTCCGTGACATGCAGCCGGTGGTGCTGGTCGCCCTTGCCCTGACAGGAGCGACATTGGCGATTTTACCCCTGGCGCTTTGGCGTGAAGGCCTGCCGGTGATCGAGCACACTGAAACATGGCTTTCGTTGCTGATGATCGGTTTTGTGCTGACCTCGGCCGCTTTCATTGCCTTCTACTGGTTGCTGCCCAGAGTCGGGCCAACCAACATTTCGACCGTCACGCTGATCGCACCGGTTTCCGCCCTGATACTTGGAACCTGGGTTTTGGGGGAAACTCTGCAACCCGAACATTTGATGGGCATGGCGGCGATTTTTGCCGGGCTCTTGCTGATCGACGGACGTCTTGTTCGACACCTGTGGCCTCAGCGCACGCACAAAGATCAACCAAAAGGTTGAATATGGGTTTTTGGGTGATTGTTGCCGTTCAGGGAATGGGCAAGCAATCTGGCTGGACGAGTTAACCAGTAATAACAGTTTAAAAACAACACACTAACCTGCGTCATTTCACACCATCAACGCCGTTGACTCTGCGCCTTTCGCGCCTTAGCACCATGCGCAAGACAGCGCGAGGATTCCGTCCGTGACCGATGACGACCAAAAGCAGCGTATGGCGCAGCTTGAGGCCAAGATCGACGCGGCGAAAAAGGCCAGAAAGCCGGCTGCCCGCGCTGACAGTGACATATCCGGGGGCGAGCTTGCCTGGAGGATGGTCATCGAAATGGTTTCCGGTCTTGGGATCGGATTTGGCATCGGATACGGGCTGGACAGCCTGCTCGGGACGATCCCGATCTTTCTGGTGTTGTTCACATTGCTGGGCCTTGTCGCGGGCGTGAAGGTTATGCTCCGCAGCGCGAAAGAGGTTCAAGATAAACAAGCGGCCCATATGCAGGCCGAAAAGGACGAGAGGGACTGAACGTGGCAAGCGAGACCACCGCAGCACACGGCGCCGAAGGCGCAGACCACGCAGCAGAAGCCAGCAGCCTGGTGTTTCACCCGATGGACCAGTTCATCGTCAAGCCGCTGTTCGGTGGCGAGATTGCCTGGTACACCCCCACCAACGTGACCCTGTGGCTGTTCCTGGCCATCGTGGCGATCTTTGGCCTGCTGGTTCTCAGCACAACAAAGCGCGCGATCGTCCCGACCCGGATGCAGTCGATTGCGGAACTGGCCTATGGCTTCATCTACAAGATGCTGGAAGACATCTGCGGCAAGGACGGCGTCAAGTTCTTCCCCTATGTCATGACCCTGTTCATGTTCATTGTGACCGCGAACTTCCTGGGCCTGATCCCGACCTCGTTCACCACCACATCACATTTCGCCGTGACCATCCCGCTGGCGCTGGCCGTGTTCCTGACCGTGACCATTCTGGGTTTCGTCAAGAACGGTGCCGCGTTCCTGGGCCTGTTTTGGGTCTCCAGCGCGCCGCTGGCGCTGCGCCCGATCCTGGCGATCATCGAACTGATCTCGTACTTCGTACGCCCGGTCAGCCACTCCATTCGTCTTGCCGGTAACGTCATGGCTGGCCACGCGGTGATCAAGGTGTTTGCAGGCTTTGCCGCAATTTCCCTGATTTCGCCCGTGTCGGTTCTGGCGATCACCGCAATGTACGGTCTCGAGGTCCTGGTGGCCTTCATTCAGGCCTACGTATTCACCATTCTGACCTGTGTTTATCTGAAAGATGCGCTGCATCCTTCGCACTAAGGTCCGATAACCCAACATCTAAACTTCCAATTCGTAAGGAGATACATCATGGAAGGCGATCTCGCACACATCGGCGCAGGCCTGGCAGCAATCGGTTCCGGCGCAGCCGCAATCGGGGTGGGCAACGTTGCAGGCAACTTCCTGGCCGGCGCCCTGCGCAACCCTTCGGCGGCTGCTTCGCAGACCGCAACCCTGTTCATCGGTATCGCATTCGCAGAAGCCCTGGGGATCTTCGCATTCCTGGTCTCGCTGCTGCTGATGTTCGCCGTCTAATCTGCGGAACCTGATCCTTACGCGCAGGTGGGTCCAAGCCATAGCGGCCCACCTGTTGTAAAGACAACGTTCCGACGGAGGACATCATGGCGACTGAACCCATTAGCGAAGAAGTAGTTGGCGCGTGCGTTGACTCGCATGGCTCTGCCATCGGGATGCCGCAGCTCTGCTTCGATTGGTTCCCCAACCAGATTTTCTGGCTGGTCATTACGCTGGTCGTCATCTTTCTGGTCCTGTCTCGCGTGGCTCTGCCCCGCATCGCGGCAATCCTGGCCGAGCGCCGGGGGACCATTACAAATGACCTGGCTGCGGCCGAAGATCTGAAGGCCAAAGCGGTCGAGGCCGAAGAGGCCTATAACAAGGCGCTGGCCGATGCCCGTGCCGAAGCGCAGCGTATCGCGGCAGAAGCACGCGCAGAAATCCAGGCTGGTCTGGATGATGCGATTGCCAGAGCGGACGCGGAAATCGCTGCAAAGGCGGCTGAATCGGAAAAGGCAATTGCCGAAATCCGTGCCGGTGCGCTGGAAAGCATTCAAGTGGTCGCCAAGGATACGGCGGCTGAACTGGTCACCGCGCTGGGCGGCGAGGCGGATGCCAAAGCCATCGACAGTGCCATTGACGCGCAGATGAAAGGATAAGTGACATGCGGAACACTCTTGCCCTTATCCTGACCGTTGGTGCCGCCAGCCCCGCGCTGGCTGCAAGCGGCCCGTTCTTCTCGCTTGGCAACACCGACTTTGTCGTCCTTCTGGGCTTCATCGTTTTCATCGCGGTCCTGTTCTACTTCAAGGTGCCGGGCATGATCGGCGGTGCGTTGGACAACCGTGCCGAAGGCATCAAGGCCGAGTTGGACGAAGCCCGCGCCCTGC
This sequence comes from Ruegeria sp. O5, assembly GCF_056535105.1. NCBI lineage: Bacteria > Pseudomonadati > Pseudomonadota > Alphaproteobacteria > Rhodobacterales > Roseobacteraceae > Ruegeria > Ruegeria sp. O5. Next base: position 73,526 of record NZ_JBQERN010000010.1, read on the forward strand.
ATGAAGAAGCACGCAGCCTGCTGGCCTCGTACGAGCGCAAGCAGCGTGAAGTGCAGGCACAGGCCGATGCGATTGTCGAAGCGGCCAAACAGGACGCGGTTCTGGCTGCGGACCAGGCGAAAGTCGATCTCGAAAAGTCGATCGAACGCCGTCTGGCTGCTGCGCAGGACCAGATTGCCTCGGCCGAAGCCTCGGCTGTGAAAGACGTGCGCGATCAGGCCGTTTCGGTTGCGATTGCCGCTGCCAGCTCGGTTCTGGCCAAGCAGATGACAGCCGCGCAGGCGAACAAGCTGATCGAGGCCTCGATCGCAGATGTGGGCGCCAAGCTGCACTGACGGGGACACCGACAGGTAAAAAACGCAGATGACCCGAGAGCATTGCGCTGTCGGGTCTTTTGTTTTGGTGACGGGGCTGATTGTATTGACCACAACATCACCCGGATTCTGTACCCTTCTGAGGGTCTGAAGGTCCCCTTCGGGATCCACGGGTGCAAAAAGAACAGGGAAAGACGGGCCGTGGCAGGCGAAGACGTTTCGATGAATATTGTTGGGGTGGTCAGGAACGGCGGGGCCGCGCTGATCGAAAGCATCAACAGGATCGAAGACCTGACCACCCGCTTGCACCGTTATTCCGTGACCATCGCGACAAACGACAATACTGATCGCACAGATCGGGTTCTGTCCGAATTCGCGCGCCGCGACCCGAAAGTGGACCTTGTCCGCATGGACGGTCTGGCCTCCAGACTGCCAGACCGGGTCGAGCGGATCACGGCGGCCAGAAACGCTGTCCTCAGCAGGCTGGAAGAACGCGACAGCGGTCACGACTTGACATTGGTGCTTGATCTGAACGGGCCGAATGTCTGTCTGGACGCTCAGACGGTTCTGACGGCTGCACAACGGTCCGTACCACGCTGGGAAGGTGTCTTTGCCAATTCCAAACCGGCCTATTACGATATCTATGCTCTGCGCTGTGCGGGCTGGTGTGACGAAGACGTCTGGCAAAGAATTCGGACAACGCGCAAGCCCCTGTTCGGGCGCCGTAAGTGGCGGAAAGTTCTGCTGAAATCAGCAGTTTTCGACCGCCAGTACCACATTCCGTCCGATATGCCCCTGATACCGGTCGACAGCGCCTTTGGCGGTGCAGGATTGTACAAGACCCGCGCCTTGCGTGGCCTGCGCTATTCCTGCCGGGATGAAAAAGGCGACCTCGTGTGCGAACATGTGATGCTGCACAAACACCTCAGGGACCGGGGCGCGCGGCTGTTCATCGACCCGGCCCTGACAACCATCGCCCCGAATGACGATCTGGGCGAAGGCAGCGGCGCACCTTTCCCGTCACACCTGATCCAGCCCGAGACCGGGGCCGCCTGATCCCTGAGGGCACTTGGAAAGCGCTAGGCCTGACGGGTTTCGTGCTGCAACCTTTGCTGCGCAACAGCCTCGTTCCGCTCGGCCTTCTGCTGATCGATCATGCAGCGTTCGACAAAGCTCAGATGCGTTTCGACGGCCTGACGTGCGGCTGCCGGATCGCGGGCCTGAAGGGCTGCGTTGATAGTGCTGTGCTGGTCCAGAATGGCCTCGCGGGTCGCGCGCTGCCGGAACATTGTCCGCCGGTTATAGAACACACCCTGCACCAGCAGGTCATACATTGACCGCATCATATGCAGCATCACCACATTGTGGCTGGCTTCGATGATGGCCATATGAAACTCGGCATCCAGCTGCGCCTCTTGGTCCGCAGCGTTCCGGTCATGGGCCGCCCGCATCTTGTCATAGATCGCCTGAACAACCTTCAGGTCGCTTTCTGATCCCAGCCGCGCGGCCCGTTCCGCCGCCAGCCCCTCCATGTCGCGGCGAAAGGACAGGTAATCGAATACGGCCTCGTCATGGCTGCTGAACAACCGGATCAGCGCCGGCGAAAAGGCCGAGCCCAAAACCTCGGCCACATAGATCCCGGAGCCGGCTTTTGTTGTCAGCAACCCCTGTTCCTGAAGCTCGGACACCGCATCGCGCAGGGATGGGCGCGACACACCCATCCGTTCGGCCAACTCACGCTCGGGCGGCAGGCGCTCCCCGGGGCGCAGGATGCCGCGCAGGATCAACAGCTCGATCTGGCGAACGACCGCAAGTGACAGTTTTTCCGTCTGAACTTTCTGAAATGGCATGGTCCGTTCCGAAATTGGTCAACTCATTTGACCATGGACAGGGGGGCTGTTCAAGAATACCCGGTCACATCCGCTGAAATATTAGGTCAGAAGTGTTGACTTTAATTTGAGAAAGCATAGGCTGCGCCGAAATGAGATCGGAGGAGCCTCATGTCCCATCACCCTTTGTTTGCCACCCGGGCTTCCCGGATGAAGGCGTCAGAAATCCGCGAGCTGCTGAAACTGCTCGATCAGCCCGGCATCATTTCCTTTGCCGGTGGCATTCCGGACCCCGCGCTTTTTCCCGCCGAGGCTTTCGCGCAAGCGTTTCAGCAGGCATTGGGGCCGGACATGCAGGCGCAGGCGCTGCAATATTCGGTCAGCGAAGGCTATGCCCCCCTGCGCCGGTGGCTGGTGCAGCACATGCGCGAGATCGGAGTGGAATGTGACATGGACAACGTCCTGATCACCTCGGGCTCGCAGCAGGCGCTGGATTATCTGGGCAAGCTGTTCCTGTCCCCCGGCGACACGGCCTTGGTCGGGTGGCCCACTTATCTGGGTGCTCTTGCCGCGTTCAACGCGTATGAGCCGCGCTTTGACCGGCTTAATGGCAACAAGGGGGCCGATGAATTCAGAGCTGCGGCAGGGGATGGCGCCGTGAAATTCGCCTATCTGTCGCCCGATTTTGCCAACCCGACAGGCGAAACCCTGACCCGCCCGGGTCGTGAGGCATTGCTGGACCTGACCGACGAACTGGACTGCGCGTTGATCGAAGACGGCGCCTATCAGGCACTGCGCTATGACGGTGATCCGATCCCGCCGATCCTGGCTTTGGAACAGGCACGAAAGGGGTCGATCGAAAACTGCCGGACGATCTATTGTGGCAGCTTCTCGAAAACTCTGTCACCGGGTCTGCGCATGGGGTGGGTGGTTGCGGCCAAGCCGATCATCTCGCAGATGGTTCTGCTGAAACAGGCGGCGGATCTGCATTCGGCGACCATCAACCAGATGGCCGTGCATCAGGTGGCGGAAGCGTGCTTTGACACCCATATCCCGAAAGTGCGCGACACTTACCGCGCGCGCCGAGATGCGATGCTGGATGCGCTGCAACAGCACATGCCCGACGGGGTGGCGTGGACGCGCCCCGAAGGCGGCATGTTCGTCTGGGTGACACTCCCCGCCGGGATCAGTGGGTCTGACCTGCTGGCGCATGCGCTGGATACGGTGAAAGTGGCCTTTGTGCCGGGGCAGGCGTTTTTCCCAGACGGCGGCGGCGCAAACACGATCCGGCTCAGCTTCTCGAACTCGGACGAGGCGACGATCCGCGAAGGTATCCGCCGGTTAGGCCAAGTTCTGCGCGCCTGACGTCCGGAAAGGTTCTGTTAACCAAATTGCTGCAACTCTGCGGCATGATCCGGTTTCTCGCTCCGTTCCTGCTGGCCGCCTGCGCCGCCGGGACCCCGCATTTCCGCGACGTTCCGGCCACCCGCGTGGCGGTGAACGGCAGTGTGTTCGACGTGCGCGTGCGCGGCGATCTGGCCGAGGCGGTGCGGATCAACGCGCAATACGCCCCGCGGCTTGGCCCTGTTCGCGATCGCGCCGCGCTGGCCATGGCGCAGGTTTCGGGCTGCCCGATCCTCGACGTGCTGGGCGACGCGGCTGTCACGGTTGGTGTTCTGGGGTGCGACCGCGAGGCGGGGGAACGGCTGCTGCTGACTGCCGTCTCGACGCCCCGATATGAATGTATCGACTATGGTATCTATGAAAATGTCGGGGACGACAGCGGCTATCAGGTCTTTGAATGCAGCCCATACTGACATACGCGTGTTCCTGCGCATTTCGGCAAGATGTTGTGGATAACTTGCATTGATATCCCATATCCTGCGCAACTGCGTTGACTCGGACCCCATCCCTTGCGCAGACTTTCAATTCATAGGAATCACGGGACACGCGGCCATTGCGTTTCAGCAAGCTCAAACTGACCGGCTTCAAAAGCTTTGTTGATCCGACCGATCTGATCATCGCGGACGGGTTGACCGGTGTGGTGGGTCCGAACGGCTGTGGCAAGTCCAACCTTCTGGAAGCCTTGCGCTGGGTGATGGGTGAAAACCGCCCCAAATCCATGCGCGGCGGCGCGATGGAGGATGTGATCTTTGCCGGTGCCGCCACACGGCCCGCCCGCAATTTCGCCGAAGTTGTCCTGACCATGGACAATTCCGAACGTCTGGCGCCTGCGGGGTTCAACGACACCGACCAGCTTGAAATCGTGCGCCGGATCACCCGCGATGTCGGCAGCGCCTACAAGACCAACGGCAAGGATGTGCGCGCGCGCGATGTGCAGATGCTGTTCGCGGATGCCTCGACCGGTGCCCATTCCCCGGCGCTTGTAGGGCAGAACCGCATCGCCGAGCTGATCAGCGCCAAACCCCGCGCCCGCCGCCGCATTCTGGAAGAGGCCGCCGGGATTTCGGGGCTGTACCAACGCCGGCATGAGGCCGAGCTGAAGCTGAAAGCGACCGAGTCCAACCTGACCCGCGTCGATGACGTGCTCGAGCAGTTGGGTGGGCAGCTTGCGCAACTGGCCCGTCAGGCCCGTCAGGCCGCACGCTATCGCGAAATCGGCGAACAGCTGCGTCAGGCCGAGGGGATGCTGCTCTATCGCCGCTGGAAAGAGGCCGACATGGCCCGCCAGCAGGCCGAAGACAAGCTGAGGGACCGGATTTCCGAGGCCTCCCGCGCCGAGGCCGAAGCCCGCGCCGCCGCAGCAAAAAGGGCCGGGATCGAAGAAACCCTGCCCCCCCTGCGCGAGGAAGAGGCCATCGCCGCCGCTGTCCTGCAACGCCAGCAGGTGCAGCGCGATCAACTGACCGATCAGGAAACCCGCGCGCGCCAGACCATTGAGACGCTGACCAGCCGCATCCATCAGCTCGGCAAGGATATCGAACGGGAAACCGGCCTGAACCGCGATGCGGGCCAGATGATCGAACGGCTGGAATGGGAAGCCCGCGAACTGGCCAAGGCTGCAGAAGGGCATGACGCGAAGGTGGCGGAAGCCGCAGAAATTGCCCGCGAAGCGGCTTCGATCCTTCAGGACCGCGAAGACCACCTGTCGCAGCAGACCGAAGATATGGCGCGTCTTGTCGCCCGTCACCAGTCGGCGCAGCGACTGGTCGAAGACAGCCGCAAGACACTGGCGCGCTCTGAGGGGGAAGAGGAAAAAGCCCGGCTGGCCGTGGATGAGGCCAAAACAGCCCTGACCCGCGCCAGCGAGGCGTTTGAAACCGCGCAGGAGGGTGAGGAAGAAGCCCGCGAAGCCGCCGAGGCCGCCGAAGAGGCGCTGGCCGCCGCAGATGAGCTGCGCAATGAAACGCAGGCCCGCGAAGCCGAGGCACGCGCGCAACGGTCCGAGGCCGAAGGCGAATTGGGTGCAATCCGCGCCGAAACCACCGCGCTTGCCAAGCTGGTGGAACGCGACACGGCCGAAGGCGGGCAGGTGATGGACCTGCTGCGCGTGGAACCTGGTTTTGAAAAGGCGCTGGGAGCGGCCTTGGCCGATGACCTCCGTGCGCCGCTGGTTGAAGGTGACGGCCCGTCCGGCTGGGTTCAGGTGGCAGGCTATGACAGCGATCAACCCTTGCCCGATGGGGTCGACCCGCTGGCGCTGCACGTGTCAGGGCCGGACAGGCTCAGCCGTCGCATCGCGCAGATCGGGCTGGTCGATGCGGATCAGGGCGCGCGGTTGCAGGCGTCGTTGAAGCCGGGCCAGCGTCTTGTGTCGCGCTCGGGCGACCTGTGGCGCTGGGACGGGTTCCGCGCCTGGGCCGAGGATGCGCCAAGTGCGGCGGCGCTGCGTCTGGAACAGCTCAACAAGCTTGAGGCGCTGAAACAGGAACTGGCCCGCACCGAGGCGCAGGCCGACGGTGCCCGCGCCGCGCATGAAACCCTGTCGCGGCAACTGGCGGACGTGACCGAGGCCGACCGACGCGCGCGCGAAGCCCGCCGTGCCGCCGATCAGCGCATGGCCGAAACCGCACGCCAGCTCAGCCGCGCCGAGGCGGATCGCAACCTCGCGCAGGGCAAGCTGGAAACCCTGGCCCTCGCCGTAGACCGTCACAAGGAAGACGCCATGTCCGCCCGCGTGCAACTGCGCGAGGCCGAGGCGGCGCTGAACGACCTGGGTGATCTTGCCAGCGCCCGCGCCGAGGTTGAAGACATCAAGCAGACGGTCGAGGCGGCGCGGATCACCATGCTGACCCACCGCTCGACCCATGATGAGCTGCGCCGTGAAGGCGACGCCCGCACCCGTCGCACGCAGGAGGTCACCAAGGACCTGAGTGGCTGGCGGCACCGTCTGGAAACGGCCGAGAAACGGATTTCGGAGCTGGCCGAGCGCAAGGAAAGCTCGGAAGAGGAACTGACCGAGGCCATGGCCGCCCCCGGCGAAATCGCCGAGGCGCGGGAAGAGTTGAACGAGTTGATCGAAGCCGCCGAAGCCCGTCGGGCCGATGCCGCCGACAAGCTGGCCGAAGCAGAAACACAGTTGCGCGACGTGGTGATGGCCGAGCGTGAGGCGGAACGCCTGGCCTCGGAAGCCCGCGAAAACCGCGCCGCAGCCGAGGCGCGTAGTGACGCGGCAAAGGAAAGCGTGCTTGCGGCAGCAGAACGAATTGCCGAAGACCAGCAACTGACCCCGAACCAGCTGCTGAACCAGCTGGACGTAAACCCCGACCAGATGCCCGCCGCGGATGCGCTGGAGGCCGAAGTGAACCGCCACAAGCGCCAGCGTGACGCCATGGGCGCAGTGAACCTGCGGGCCGAGGAAGACAGTAAGGACGTTCAGGAAGAATTCGACACGCTCAGCAGTGAAAAGGCCGATCTGGAAGAGGCGATCAAAGCCTTGCGCAGCGGCATCTCCAGCCTCAACCGCGAAGGCCGCGAACGTCTGCTGACCGCGTTTGAACAGGTGAACTCGAACTTCGCGATGTTGTTCAAGCACCTGTTCGGCGGTGGCGAGGCCAATCTCGTCATGGTCGAAAGCGACGACCCGCTGGATGCGGGGCTGGAAATCATGTGCCAGCCGCCGGGCAAGAAACTGTCGACCCTCAGCCTGCTGTCGGGCGGCGAACAGACCCTGACAGCGACCGCGCTGATCTTCGGCGTTTTCCTGGCCAACCCGGCCCCGATCTGTGTGTTGGACGAGGTTGACGCGCCGCTGGACGATGCCAATGTCACCCGTTTCTGTGACCTGCTGGACGAGATGTGCCGCCAGACCGACACCCGTTTCCTGATCATCACCCACCACGCGGTGACCATGGCGCGCATGGATCGTCTGTTCGGCGTCACCATGCAGGAACAGGGCGTCAGCCAGCTGGTCTCGGTTGACCTGAAGAAGGCCGAGCAGATGGTGGCCTGACCGCTCACTGCAACGTTATGATGATTGCAGGCATAACGCGCTACCTTGGCCTCATGACGCGTTTCCTGATCCCCGCCCTCATCGCCGCCACTCCGGTTGTCGCCGCTGACTGGCCCGTCAAATCCGGCGATGTCCCGCTGACAGTGGCCGAGCTTGACGCCCTCGCGGGTCAGACGCTGACCTTCTACGATGATGGTCAGGCCAAGTTTTCGGCCGGGGGCGCCTATTCCTATACCTACGCGGGCGGAGATTCTGCATTCGGAACCTACTCCATCGCCGATGACGGTTCCGTCTGCATCGCGTATCGCAACGGGTTCAGCCGCTGCGACCTGTATGTCCACAGTGGCGAGCGGCTGATCCTGATCGATCAGAAAGGGGATAGGTACCCGGTGCGGCCCAAATAAAGAAGTCACAATTTGGGCCGGCCATGTTGGCAACGGACCAACCCGCGCAGCAATCTGAACCCGCGGCAGACGTCAACGGCTTTGTTGGGAACACCAGCCTAAAATTGCGCGCCCAATGAGGGGCCAGAACCAAACTGTGGGCACCTCGACACAGCGCGCTGGCGCAAAGCAGGGTAAGTCGTGCCAAAACCGCCGCTGTGGTTGACGAGCCACGCACCGCTTCGTTAGTGCAGCAGCGATCCCGTTTCGGCTTAGGGCAAGAGGTGCTGTTTTGGATTTTCAAGTTGCAAGTTTCTGGTTTGGCTCGCCGTTATCTTGCGTTGAAAGAGTATGCATTCAGTCCTTTCTGGATCATGGCTATGTCTTCCACCTGTACGTGCTGGATCTGAACATAGATGTTCCCGACGGCGTCGTTGTTCATGATGCCCGCGAAATCTATACAGATGAAACCACCGAAAACCTGACCGGTGGCCGACGACGGATGGCGGTCTATTCAGACATCTTCCGGATCCACATGCTGCAAAAAACCGACTATGTGTGGGTGGATCTGGATATCTACTGCATCCGGCCGCTGGATGTTCCACCGGACTATCTGTTTGGTGTCGTCTGGCGCAATAAGGCGATGAACAATTGCGTATTGCGTCTTCCCAAAAATTCTCTGGCACTGAAGCTGATCCTGAATTTCCTTGAGTCAGAAGTCCCGATCCCGTTTTGGTTGGGCAGTGATCACATTGAAAAACTGGTCAAACGCTATGAGGCGGGCGAGACACTCACGCTTTACGACCTTCCGTGGACGACAACCGGCCCAAGCGTGACCCGCTGGGCGCTGGGGGTCACTGGTGAAATCGACCGAGGCCAGCATTGGCATTTATATTGGCCGCGTCGCGGGTTTCTGGACCCGGTCGAGAACATTGAAGACTACGAACCCGATTGGGCCCGGTTTCATCACTTCCAGGGCGAAACCCGCAGTGGTATTCGCAGTAAGTTCGGCGGTATTCCTCCAAAGGGAAGTTACATCGATATTGTCTGTCACAGACATGGAATTGACCCCGAAAAATATCCGGTCACATAATCAGCGGTGACGGCGCTGATATCGTCGAATAGTCTTCGGGTTTTGCGTCATACCATAGAAGTGCGGGCCGCTGGATCAGAGTTTTCCCAGCAACTCCATCGTTGGCCATGCGTCCGCAGGCAGGCCCAGACGTTTCTGCTCCGCCTGCGTCGCAGCTCGCGTCCCTGACCCCAGGATCCCGTCGATCTTGCCCACATCATATCCTTTGGCCTGAAGCTTGGTCTGCAACTGTTTCATCTGTGCGCCATTCAGGCCCTGCGCGGGATTGCCCGCGTCATAGATCTGGCCGCCCTCAAGCCGTGTTCCGAAATAAGCGGCGGTCAGAACATAGACAAAGCTCTGGTTCCATTCGAAATAGACATCGAAATTCGGGTAGGCCAGAAAGGCAGGCCCGTTGCGCCCCTGTGGCAGGATCAGCGAGGCGGGCAGGTTGGCCAAGGACCCGCCGCGCGCCTGAACGCCCATCGCCTGCCATTCCGCCACCGAACGCGGTTTGCCGGGGCCGGACAGGGACCAGTCCATCTGCGCGGGCACGGTGACCTCCTGCAACCACGGCTCACCCGCGCGCCATCCCAGATGAGACAGCATTCTGGCCCCCGACATCAGCGCATCAGGGGCCGAGCTTTTCAGGCGGACATGCCCGTCACTGTCACCATCGACGCCGTTTTCCAGTATGTCACGCGGCAGCATCTGCACCATGCCGATCTCTCCGGCCCATGCGCCGGTGGTGCGGGCCGGGTCGAAATCACCGTTCTGATACAGCTCGATGGCGGCGAAGATCTGTGGCCGGAACAGTTCCGGGCGGCGGCAATCATGGGCCAGCGTCACCAAGGCGTTGCGGGTGTTGAAGTCGCCCTGAAACGATCCGTAATCGGTTTCAAATGCCCAGAAGGCCAGCAGCACCCCGCGGGAAATGCCATACTCGCGCTCAATCCGATCAAAGACCGCATCGTACTTACGCGACATCGCTTGCCCGCGCTCGATCCGGTTCTGCGAAATCAGACGACGGGAAAATTCAACAAAGGGCTTCTGAAAAACGCCCTGCGCCCGGTCGGCCTTCAGCACGGCGCTGTCTTGCTGCACCCCGTCAAAAAACCCGTTCACTGCTGATTTGTCCAAACCCTGCTGCACGGCTTCGGCCTTCAGCCCTTTGACAAAGGAATTAAAACCACCGCCACATTGCGCCAGCGCAGGTGAGGTGAACAGGGCAGCGGCGATCAGGCCAGAGAGTATACGCATGAAAAGGTCCGTCAGAATATCAGTTCGACCCCAACCCACACTGACACGAGCCCAAGCGCAAGCCCCCAAACCCGCCAGAGCATGTCACATGCGCGAAAAACTTCTGATGCGCCGATCTCGCGCGGGGCGTCACCATTGACCCAGGCCAGGTCGCGCACCTGCCCATCATAGCTGCGCGGCCCCGCCAGCGCGACATTCAGGGCGCGGGCCATGGCGGCCTCGGGCCAGCCGGCGTTGGGCGAGATATGCCGCCGGGCATCCCCCGCAATCTCGCGCCAGCGTAACCATTGGCCGGACAGCGCCACGATCATCACGCAGGTCAGGCGGGCGGGGATCAGGTTCAGCAGGTCGTCGAACCGGGCCGCAGCCCAGCCAAAATCGCGGTACGTTTCGGTGCGATAGCCGATCATGCTGTCGGCGGTGTTCACCGCCTTGTACACCAGCAACCCCGGAAGCCCCGCGACCAGAAACCAGAAGGCAGGGGCAATGACCCCGTCACTCAGGTTCTCTGCCGCGCTTTCGATGGCGGAACGTGCCACCTGTGCCCCGGTCATGTCCTGCGTGTCGCGCGAGACGATCATAGCCACCTGCGCCCGCCCGTCTTCCAGCGAGGTTTGCAGCCCGTCACCAACCGCGCGGACATGGGCAACCAGCGACTTCTGCGCCAGCAGGATCGCACAGCCGAGGATTTCAACCACCGGCCCCAGCTGGGACAGACCCCACCCAAGGCCCCATGCGCCGCAGATCAGAAGGACAAGCACCGCCACCCCTTTCAGTCGCCGACCGCGCCCGTAATTCAGGCGTTTGTCCAGCCATCCGATCAGGTTGCCGATCATCACCGCCGGGTGTTTGACGCGGGACCAGAGCCAGTCGGGCTCTCCCAGAGTGGCGTCCAGACACATGGCGCAGACCAGCATCAGGGCAGGGCTCACAGCGCGGCCTCCAGCCTGTCCCACCCCTTTTCCGGTGGCAGACCCAGACGCAGAAAGGTTGTTGAATAAGGAAAGATGCGGCTCCAGATATGGGCGCGGGCCAGCCGGTCCTGCCACCCCAAGGCGTCATCGACCCGATAAAGACGAAACAGGCTGGTGCCACCGACGATATCTGCGCCCCTGGTCAGCATCAGCGCATCCAGCCGGGCCGCCTCATCCGCCAGTCGCGCGCGCGTGGCATCGGCCCAGTCATCGTCCGACAGGGCTTGCGTTCCAACCCGCAGGGCCGGGCCGGACACCGACCAGGGTCCGGTCAGGTCGTTCAGGCGGTTGATCAACTCAGGCCGCCCGATGGCGAACCCAAGCCGCATCCCGGCCAGCCCCCAGAATTTGCCAAAGCTCTTCAGCACGATCACGCCGGGACGTTCCGCCATATGGATCAACGATGCCTCTGGCGTGACATCGCAAAAGCTCTCGTCGATCACGGTCAGCGGGGCCGAGACATCGCTTTCCTGCCAGATGCGTCCGTCCGGGTTATTGGGATGCACGATCACGCGGGCGTCAGTCGCGCTCTCAGGCTGAACACGCCACCCCTGCGCCGAAAAGGCGGCGGCGTGTTCGTTGTAGGTGGGCGGCGTGATCTGGACACGCCCTGGCGCGGCCAGCGCCGGAATACGAGAGATGACAGCCGATGCACCGGGTGCCGGCAGGATTGCAGCCCCCTGCGGCACGTTCCAGAACCTGCGGGCCGCATCACTCAGCCGTTCAAAGGCACCGTGATCCGGCAATTCGGCCCAATCCCCGGCGGTCAGGCCCGCAACGGCGTAAGGATGCGGATTGATTCCGGTCGACAGATCGATCCAATCTGCACGCGCTCCGCCATACCTGACAATCGCCCTGTCCAGCCCCCCGCCGTGGTCGCGAACTGCGCGGGGGTCCAAGCCGTGATCAAGTGTACTCATCTGCTCTCTCTGCGGGGATTGACCGGTTTCGGGGTGCTTCAAGCGGATTTTTGCCATTTACACAAGCAAATCCGCCCGAACACGCAAGCGTGCGGCCGCTGTTAACACTTTGTTAAGGAAATAACGAGATCACGGACCACGGGGGTCGGCACCACTCACCATACCAAGTGCCGAGGTTGTTGCAAATGAAAGTTCTGATTGTTGAGAGTAACCCCGACCTTGGTCGGGTCTGGAAAAGACATCTGGAGCGGCAAGACGCCGAAGTCACGCTGGTTGACGCTCAGGAGGCCGCCATTCTGGCGCTCTATGGCACGGATTTTGATATCATCGTGCTGGATCTGGTTCTGGAAACCGGAAGCGCATTGGCTGTGGCCGATTTTGCCAGCTATCGCCGCCCCGAGGCGCGGGTGATATTTGTCACCAACACCACCTTCTTTTCCGACGGGTCGATTTTTGCGCACAGTCCCAATGCCTGTGCCTATGTTCAAAGCGAAACGCCGCCAGAGGATCTGGCGGCGATGGTCGAGCATTACGCCGCCGGGCGCTGATCGCGCCCATGCGGCTCCATGTGATCCAGCACCGGGTTCACCGGAATGATGCGGTGCGGATTGATGCTGTCATGGCTGTAGTGATAGTGGCGCACGATGTGATCCATGTTCACGGTCTCGGCGACACCGGGCCATTGATACAGCTCACGCGTATAGGCCCATAAGTTTGGATAATCGATCAGGCGCTGCCTGTTGCACTTGAAATGCAGATGATAGACCGGGTCGAAGCGGATCAGGGTTGTGAACAACCGCCAATCGGCCTCGGTGATCCGGTCCCCCATCAGATACCGGTTCCGCGCCAAACGCCCTTCCAGCCAGTCCAGCGTGTCGAACAACGGGCCCACGGCGGCGTCGTAGGCCGCTTGGGAGGTGGCAAAGCCCGACTTGTAGACGCCGTTGTTGACATCTGAATAGATGCGCGCATTGACCTCCTCGATCTCGTCCCGCATCGCCTCGGGCCAGTAATCGTCCGTATTGCCAGTGATGTCGTTGAAGGCCGAATTGAACATGCGGATGATTTCCGAACTTTCGTTCGAAACGATGGTCTCCTGCGCCTTGTCCCACAGGATCGGAACCGTGACGCGGCCGGAATAGGACGGATCCGCCTTGGTATAGATCTGATGTGCATGGCTCAGCCCGTAAAGACCGTCACCCGTGGCACCGTGATCATCTGCCTCAAACGTCCAGCCCTGATCCAGCATGTCGGGATGCACGACCGACACCGAGATCAGATCGCTCAGCCCTTTCAACGCGCGAAAAATCAGCGTGCGATGCGCCCAGGGGCAGGCATAGCTGACATACAGGTGATACCGCCCGGCTTCAGCCCGGAACCCGCCTTTGCCCGACGGTCCCGCGCGGCCATCAGCGGTCAGCCAGTTGCGAAACTGCGCCGCGCTGCGTTTGAATGCGCCACCCGTGGATTTGGTGTCATACCAGGTGTCTTGCCATTTTCCATCGACCAGCAGGCCCATATCTCATCCTCCGCATAGGCGTTTGGCCAAAGATAGGTCCAAGCCCTGCCTGTTCCTATGCATTTGCCCGCGCACAAGACCTGCATGCGCGCACAGGCAATGATGGGATTTCTGTGCAACAAACCGCAGGCACAGCCTGTTGCGTGAACGCGTTCACTGGATTTTTACAACAGTTCCCGCACAATAGAGGTCATTAGCGGGGGAATGATTTAATGAGTACTTATGTTTCAAAGGAAATACGCGCCGAGTTGGACGCCGCTCGAATCGCCACATTGAAAAAGGCCAGTCGCCTTCGTGTCCAGATGGGCGACAATACCTATAAAATTCTCAAATTGTGGAAAGATGGTTTCACGGTTGAGGCGGAAACAACACCGCGCCTGCGCGGGTTGGTCGATATTTATGACGGGGCCAATCTTCTGTATCAATGCCTGATCATTGCCGATCAGGATGAAGGCGGCGAGATGCGGTATGAATTCAAACGCAGCACCGCCGCCCATGACAAGGCACCGCTGGATTTCTACCGCGCCCCGGATGCGCCCATCGCGTTGCTGGGCTACGAAGACTAGGATCGGAGTTCTATCGTAGTACCGGGTTAGGTCAGGGTAACGCCCAACAGGCCGTTAGGCTGGCTATCGCTATGGATTTCGCCATTCAGGTCCGCGCCCGGCCAACAGGCGCGGTCCATTGTGAGGCCAGCCAACCCAGCCACCGCTTGGATTATTGCAGGTCACCAAAGGCCCGTTTCAGTCGCGCGCAGGCGTCCTCGACCCGCGCCCGTTGTGTGGCCAGGTTGAACCGTTCAAACGTTTCTCCTCCAGTGCCGAAACCCGGCCCGGACGAGGTTGCGATCCGCGCGTCCTCGCGCAACCGGCGGACAAATTCAGCGTGATCCATGCCGGTACCCGAGAAATCGACCCAGGCCAGATAGGTCGCCTGCAAGGGCATCGACCAGAGCCCCGGAATCTCGGTGATGGTCTGATCGAACAGACGCCGGTTTCCCTCCAGATGCGCGATCTGGGCATCTACCCATTCGGCCCCTTCAGGGCTGTAGGCGGCGGTGATCATCGCCACACCCAACGCGCTGGGGCCATAATCCAGCGTTGCCAGCCGATGCTTCATCGCCTCGCGCAGTTTGGGGTCGGGAATGATCATGTTGCCGGTGCGCTGCCCGGCGATGTTAAAGGTCTTCGATGCCGCAGTCAGCGTCACCGTCCATGGCCGCGCATCCGGGGCTGCCACATCCATCGGCACAAATTTGGCGCCGGGATAGACCAGATCGTGGTGAATCTCGTCTGAAACAAGGATCAGCCCGTTGCTCTCGGCAAATGCGGCCACGGCGCGCAGTTCCTCCGGCGTCCAGACGCGGCCCGACGGGTTCTGCGGCGAACACCACAGCAACATCTTCTCGGACCCGTCCAGCCGCGACTGGGCGTCGTCCAGGTCAAGGCCATAACTTTCCCCGTCCCGCACCAAAGGGCATTCCACGACCCGGCGGCCCGATTTGTTCACCTTGTGGGCAAACTCATGGTAAACGGGGGTAAAGATCACGATGCCATCACCGTGATCGGTCCAGACATCCAGCGACAGGGCGATTGCATTGCCCAAGCCCTGAGTGGTCAGAACCCAGTCCGTGTCAATCTCCCAGTCGTGGCGGGTTTTCATCCACCACTGGACCGAGGCCAGATACTCCGGGTGCGCCCAGGAATACCCGAACACGCCGTGATCCGCGGCCTTGCGCACCGCGTCGATCACGCAGGGGGCTGTCGGGTAATCGGAATCGGCCGTCCACATGGCCAGCCCGTCCTCGGGCGAGACGCCATACAGCATCTCCATCTTGTCCCATTTGGTACTGTTGGTGCCCCGGCGGTCGATCAGGTCGTTGAAAGTCATGTCTGCTCCATTTTCTCGACCGAAAGCTAACCGCAAATCGGGCAGGTGCAAGGGGGGCGTTGCGGCGCGGGGCGGGATGGCCTAAATCAGCCTCATGAAACGTAACATCCTGATCTATCCCGACCCCCGTCTCAAGAAGGTCTGCGCCCCCGTGGCCGACCTCACGGACGACCTGCGCGCGCTGGCCGATGACATGCTGGAAACGATGTATGACGCCCCCGGTGTTGGCCTTGCCGCGCCACAGATCGGCGTGCTGGATCGCTTGATCGTGCTGGATTGCGTCAAGGAAGAAGGCGAGGCTCCGCGCCCCCTGATCATGTTCAACCCGCAGGTCATCGCGGCCTCGGAAGAAACCAATGTCTACGAGGAAGGCTGCCTGTCGATCCCCGATCAATACGCCGAGGTGACGCGCCCCAAAGTGGTCGATGTGACATGGACGGACCGCGACGGAAACCTGCAACAGGAAACCTTTGACGGGCTCTGGGCCACCTGCGTTCAGCACGAGATCGATCATTTGGACGGCAAGCTTTTCATCGACTATCTCAAGCCGCTGAAACGGCAGATGATCACCCGCAAGATGCAAAAGCTCAAACGCGAACGGGCCCGTGCATGACCGTTCGTACCTGCCTGCCATGGCCTGACAAGCGCCTGCGCACCAAGGCGGATGAGGTGCCCGAGATCACTGATGAGGTCCGCGCCATCTGGGACGACATGATCGACACGATGGAGGCGATGCCCGGCGTCGGTCTTGCCGCGCCACAGATCGGGGTGATGCTGCGGCTGGCCGTTGTTGACGGTTCTGCCGAACGGGGCCGGGCCGTGCGTCTGGCAAACCCGGAAATCCTGCACAGCTCGATCGAACTGCGCGAACATGAAGAGGCCAGCCCGAACCTGCCCGGCGTCTCGGCCACAATCAAACGCCCGCGCGCGGTGACCGTGAAGTTCCTGAACGAACATGGCATGCTGGATCGCCGCGATTTCGTCGGGATCGACGCGACCAGCGTACAACATCAGATCGACCACCTGAACGGGCGGATGTATTTCGACCGGCTCAGCAAGGTCAAACGTGACATGCTGCTGCGCAAGGCCCGCAAACAACCCTGACATCCGTAGGCCGGGTTTCAGCCCGGCACCTGTCCCAACCGCC
The DNA here is from genome assembly GCF_056535105.1 of Ruegeria sp. O5. NCBI lineage: Bacteria > Pseudomonadati > Pseudomonadota > Alphaproteobacteria > Rhodobacterales > Roseobacteraceae > Ruegeria > Ruegeria sp. O5. The sequence goes on from NZ_JBQERN010000010.1 coordinate 90,247, forward strand.
GGAGCCAACGATGCGCATCATCTTCATGGGAACCCCCGATTTTTCGGTCCCGGTGCTGGACGCACTCGTCAGGGCCGGGCACGACATCGCCGCCGTCTACTGCCAGCCCCCGCGCCCCGCCGGACGTGGCAAGAAAGACCGCCCGACACCGGTTCACGCCCGGGCCGAGGCGCTGGGCCTGCCCGTCCGCCACCCAACCTCTCTGAAATCTGCTGACGAACAGACCGCGTTTGCCGCGCTGAACGCCGATATCGCCGTCGTCGTCGCTTATGGCCTGATCCTGCCGCAACCCATTCTGGACGCGCCGCGACACGGCTGCCTGAACATCCACGCCAGCCTGCTGCCGCGCTGGCGCGGTGCCGCCCCGATCCACCGGGCGATCATGTCCGGCGATGCCGAAACCGGGATCTGCATCATGCAGATGGAGGCCGGTCTGGACACCGGCCCGGTCCTGCTGCGACAGGCAACCTCGATTGAGGCTGAAGAAACCACCGCGCACCTGCATGACCGGCTCTCGGCCATGGGGGCCGCGCTGATCGTCGAGGCGCTGGCCAAGCTGCCGGATCTCACACCGGAACCGCAGCCCGAGGATGGCGTGACCTATGCCGCCAAGATCGACAAGTCCGAGGCCCGCATCGACTGGACGCGCCCGGCGGTTGAGGTCGACAGGCAAATCCGCGGGCTGTCACCCTTTCCCGGCGCATGGACCGAAATGAATGGCGAACGCATCAAACTGCTGGCATCGCGGCTGGCAGACGGGCAGGGCGCAGCCGGTGAAGTTCTGAACGACCACCTGCACGTGGCCTGCGGTCAGGGCGCGGTCGAACTGCTGCGCTTGCAACGGGCGGGCAAAGGCGCGCAGGATAGGGAAACCTTCCTGCGGGGCTGGCCCATTCCCACCGGCACCCGCCTGACCTAGGAGAAGCCCGATGTTCATGGTGATGATGGGGACCGTCGTGATTGCCGGGATCGTCGGATATCTGTCCGAACAGACCGGGTTCACCCATAACGGCTATCTTCAGTCGATCATCATCTGCGTGGGCGGGGCGTTCCTGTTCTACTTCATCCGCATCATGTTCGGTATCAGCTTTGGCCCTCCGGGTCTGGATGCGGTGATCTCGTCTATCGGCGCGCTGATCATCGTGCCGACCCATTGGCGAAAATGACATGCCCGTCGTCGCTCTGATCATCATCCAAGCTGTGCTTGAAGTTTTGCTCGTCAGGTTGCTCCCGGCGACGATGCTGATCGGCATTGTTGGGGCTATGATCGGTGGGCCCCTTCTGTGGTCTCTGATACCCGACGCTGGCTGGATGTCGGGCTTTGTGGGCGCGGTTCTGGGCGCATTGCTGGTGATCTGGATCTGGCAGACCTACCTGCGCCGCTAGCATATTCCTTGGCCGCGCATTCCGTCCTGGAAACCTACACTCGACAAGATAGTGCAGCAGATCAGCGCTCGTCGCACTCCAGCGCTGAACCAAGCGCCGGGGCGGTTTTTGTGGTCATATCGAACCGGTTCGCCTCGGCGGCGGTCATCCAGTGGATGCTGTCGGCCGGGGCCGCATACAGCGTGTACCAGTAAAACGACTCATCGACGCCGATGTCCCTGAAATAATCCAGATAGCGGTCATGTTCCGGGTCATCCTTGGGCAGCTCCGTGGCCACCAGCCCCGATCCGGCCCAGCTGTGCACGCCCACGCAGGCTCCCGGCTGCAAAACGCGGCGATGTCCGGCCAGAAACAGATCTGTGCCGCCGCTGGCAACCAGACCGTCCGATGGCACAACGGTATCGAACCCGGCCTTGCGCACCTCTCGGCTGAAGATGACATTGGCGTCGTCATCCACCGACCCCTCGATATATTGCAGCACCAGCGTGCGCGCTTTGGGGTTTTCGGCGGTGACGTCTTCGAAAGCGGACAGCGTTGTTTCGTCAATCGTGCCCGAGGCGATGATCCGGTCACCCTCAGCAACAAAGCGGACGGGTGTATAATATGCGCCGCATGAGGCCAGCAAAGCCAGTGAGACCGCAATCGATGTAAGTCTGAACGGCATTTGGCCTCCGGGCTGCGCGTTCCAAACAGCTATCAGCCCGCCCCGGTCGCGTCCACCGACAGGTTCAGTTGCGGGGCGGGCGGCTTTTGTAGACGGGCAATTGCCAGCCAAACACCAGCGACCCGGCCCGCAAGGCCCAGCACACAAGGGCGCACAGGCCCAGCACAAAGGCGGGCTCCAGCCCCAGCCTGACCGCAAGTACCGCCGTCAACGCCCCCAAAAACGCGCACGAGACGTAAAGTTCGCCCTGTTTCAGGACCAGCGGCACCTCGTTGCAGACCACGTCGCGCATCAGCCCGCCCAGACACCCGGTCGTCACACCCATCAGCACGACGATGATACCGGGCTGATCCAGTGACAGCGCGGCACCGGTTCCGGCGGCAACGGCGACCGACAGTGCGAAACTGTCCAGCCAGACCAGCCAGTTATAGCGACTTTCCACCAGATGCGCGGTAAAGAACACAAACACCGCCGCCGCGACGGCGATCAGGATGTAATCCGGCTGGCCGACCCAGAAGATCGGGTGACGGTCCAGCAGCAGGTCGCGTACCGTGCCGCCGCCAACTGCGGTCAGGCAGGCCATGAAGGCAAAGCCCACCAGATCCAGCTGCGCCCGGCTGGCCACCAGCGCCCCGGTCAGCGCAAAGATCAGAACCGAGGCATAATCCAGCAGCGTCAGCGCGCTCACGCCTGCGCCTTTTTCGGCTTGAACGGCGCCATGCCTGCGCGGGCCAGTTCATCGGCCTTTTCGTTTTCGGGATGGCCCGCATGGCCCTTGACCCATTCCCATGTCACATCATGTCGTTCCTGCGCCTCGTCCAGTCGCTGCCACAGATCGACATTCTTGACCGGCTTCTTGTTCGAGGTTTTCCAGCCATTCCGCTTCCAGCCGAATATCCAGCCGGTGACGCCGTTCTTCACATAGGCGCTGTCGGTGACAATGGTGATCTTCGACGGGCGCTCCAGCGTCTCAAGCGCGCTGATGGCAGCCAGCAACTCCATTCGGTTGTTGGTCGTCTCGGCCTCGCCGCCGTTCAGTTCCCGCTCTTTCAATACCCTGTCCCCGTTCTTCGCACGCAGCAGCACGCCCCAGCCTCCGGGGCCGGGATTGCCGGAACAGGCGCCATCTGTATAGGCAAACAACTCAGGCATGGGCGAACACCAGAATAAACCCGTCGTAAGACCCGGCCAGACCCTTGCCCACCCCTTCGACCGTGCGGTCAACCGTGAACCCGGCCTGGGTCAGCGCCTCTCGGATCTCGGCTTCCGAGTAATAGGTGTAATAGCGGTCCAGATCGTCACGATGCTCGCCCGTGCCCAGCTTCATGCCCAGAAACAGCTGGCCTCCGGGCTTCAGGGCCGTGTGGATCGCTTTCAGGTGACGCGTAAAATCCGCTCGCGGCGCGTGCAGCAGGGAAAAACTGGCGTAGACACCGTCATACTCGGCGGTTTCGGTAACATCGTCGAACGTGCCCAGATGCGCGTCCACCCCGTTCTGGCGGGCATGTTCGACAAAGGCGGGGGTGGCATCCAGCGCCCGCACCTTCAGCCCCTGACGCATCAGGAAACCGCTGTCCGATCCGGGGCCTGACCCCAGATCCAGCACATAGCCGCCCGCACCGACCGCATCGACAAAATCCTGACGGGTCTTGAGCTGTTCGGCTGGCAGAGGAATGGCCAGATATTCGTCTACTCTGTTCGTATAGGCATCAATCGTGCGTTTGTCGCTCACAGGTACACTCCTACGGCTAGGCTGGCCAGAACGATTGCGGTCAGCAGGATACGCAGCTGCATCCACCAGACCGGCGTCAGCCGCCAGTATGAAAACAGGGCGTCCAGCAGCAGCAAGCCGGTGAACCCGTAGATCAGATTGGTGCCTGCAGTGATCGGCCCGCCGCCTGTCATGGCAAAGGCCCACAGCGCAGGCAGGACCGACAGCCCATAACACAGCGCCGCCTTGCTGCCCGAGGTCTTGGTGGCAAAGCCCCACAGCACACCTGACATAAAGCTCAGGATGACCGAGCCATAGAACAGCTGCACATAAGGGCCAACAAAGCGTGGGCCAAAGCTGCGCGCGCCCCAGGCGTTCAGATCACCGTTCAGATAGGTCAGCGCGCCCCAGACAAACGGGACCAGTCCCGCCAGCCCCAGATAGAGCGGCGCCTTCGGCACGCCGATCACGCCGGTTGCCTCAACACGCGCGGTACTTTGAACTCGACGTTTTCGGTTGCGGTCTCGACCGGCTCGACAGTGACATCATAGTGATCGCGGAAGGCGTCGATCACCTCGTTCACCAGCAATTCCGGGGCCGATGCGCCTGCGGTCACCGCAACGCTTTTGATGCCCTGCAAAGCGCGCCAGTCGATCTCGGTCGCGCGCTGGACCAGCTGCGCGTATTTGCACCCCTCGCGCGATGCAACCTCGACCAGACGGCGGGAATTGGACGAGTTCGGAGCCCCCACAACCAGCAGCGCATCGGCCTTGGGGGCCACGGCCTTCACGGCCTCCTGCCGGTTGGTCGTGGCATAGCAAATGTCTTCCTTATGCGGCCCGACAATGGCCGGGAACCGGGCCTGAAGGGCTGCGATGATGTCCTTGGTATCATCCACCGACAGGGTGGTCTGGGTGACAAAGGCCAGCGCGTCGGGGTCGCGCACCTGCACGGCGGCCACATCCTCGACCGTTTCGACCAGCAGCACATCACCCTCGGGCAGCTGTCCCATGGTGCCAACGGTTTCGGGATGGCCCTTGTGGCCGATCATGATCATCTGCAATCCCGCATCCGCATGGCGCTGCGCCTCGACATGAACCTTCGACACCAGCGGACAGGTGGCATCCACATAGATCATCTCACGCTGCGCGGCTTCGGCTGGTACCGATTTCGGCACACCATGGGCGGAAAAGATCACCGGGCGGTCATCGGGGCATTCATGCAGTTCTTCGACAAACACAGCCCCTTGGGCCCGCAACCCGTCGACCACGAATTTGTTATGCACGATCTCGTGGCGCACATAGACCGGTGCCCCCCATTTCTGCAGGGCCATTTCAACGATCTTGATGGCGCGGTCCACACCGGCGCAGAACCCGCGGGGGGCGGCCAGATAAAGTGTCAGTGGCGGCTTGGTCATTCGGCTGTCTCCTTAGGGCACAGGTAAGTCTTTTCCCGGCCTTGGTCCAGACAGGACATTGTCATTCATCTGACACGAATCGTTGTTAGTCAGAGGATGTTTCAGCACCAATCCTTAGTTAAAGAAGCGCGGCCAGGACTCCGGTCCTGACCGCGCGAATTTTTCCCATCAACAGGCAGTGGTGCCGGATCAGCTGCCGCCTGCAACCGCGACGCTGCGATGCTCTGCCGGCATTTCACGCGGCGGGCGACCGATCACGTCACGCAGATCTTCCAACTCGATGAAGTTGTCGGCCTGACGGCGCAGCTCGTCCGAAATCATTGGCGGCTGGCTGCGGATCGTTGACACGACCGACACGCGAACGCCCTGACGTTGCAGGCTGGCGATCAGCGGGCGGAAATCCCCGTCACCCGAGAACAGCACGATATGATCCACACGCGGTGCCAGTTCCATGGCATCGACAGTCAGTTCGATATCCATGTTTCCTTTGACTTTCCGACGCCCCATGCTGTCGGTGTATTCCTTGGCCGGTTTTGTGACCATGGTGAAGCCGTTGTAATGAAGCCAGTCAACCAATGGGCGGATCGGTGAATACTCGTCGTTTTCAAGCAGCGCTGTATAGTAGAAAGCCCGAAGCAACTTGCCACGGCGCATGAATTCCTGCCGCAGAAGTTTGTAGTCTATGTCGAAACCGAGTGCTTTTGCCGCGGCATAAAGGTTCGAGCCGTCGATGAACAGCGCTAGCCGTTCGTCCTTATAAAACATAAATAGGTCCTTCCGGTATAATCCAGACTGCGCCGCGTTACGTGAGTGAGTGGGTGTTTTATAAATTGACGCAATCTGGTGGGCTTATAGTTAGAACTTTTGGCCGTTATCGCAAGTATGCATTGTGTCGAATATAGGGTAGCATATGTACAATTCTTTGCCAAATGCGGTTGTGGCATTGGGCGCAAATCTCGATCTGAGAGGAAATGGGCCCGCTGTAACGCTACAGCGCGCAATTGACGCACTTTCGCAGCAGGGCGTAGTGATTCGCTCTGTCAGCCGGTTTTTTGCGACGCCTTGCTTCCCCGCTGGCGCAGGTCCGGACTACGTGAATGCGGCCGTGCTGATCGAAACCGACAAATCCCCGTCCCAGCTTTTGCGCGTATTGCACGAGGTTGAACACCAGTTCGGTCGTGAACGGGTGCAGCGCTGGGGAATGCGGACGCTGGATCTGGATCTTGTGTGCTATGGTGATCAGATACTGCCCGACCGCACCCTGTTCGACCGCTGGCTGACCCTGCCGCCCGAGGAACAGCGGCAAGAGGCACCGGATCAGCTGATCCTGCCGCATCCGCGCCTTCAGGACCGCGCGTTTGTGCTTGTGCCGATGGCGGATATTGCGCCCGACTGGCGCCACCCCGTGCTTGATCGAACGGTTTCCCAGATGGTCGACGACCTGCCCCCGTCCGAGGTTGCGGCGGTTACGCCGCTGTGATCCCTGCAAATGCAGCATTTCCTGCTTGTCAAGGCGCGGAATCGCGCTTAGATAAACCCCTTCCTGACATGGACTCAGAAACGGAGAGCGCCCAATGGCCCGCGTGACGGTTGAAGATTGCGTAGACAAGGTTCCAAACCGGTTCGAACTGGTAATGCTGGCCGCCCATCGGGCGCGCGAGATTTCTGCCGGTGCCGCGATTACCGTTGACCGCGACAACGACAAGAACCCTGTCGTGTCCCTTCGCGAAATCGCCGACGAGACCCAAGGCGCGGACGCCCTGCGCGAACGCCTGATCGAGGCCAACCAGACCCAGATCGAGGTTGATGAGCCGGAAGAAGATCAGATGGCGCTGCTGATGGGTGCCGAGTCGGACAAGCCTGCGATGGACGACATGTCCGAAGAAAAACTCCTGCGCGCCCTGATGGAGGCTCAAGGGCAGGGGTAAGCTCCAAAGACGAAGGTGCGGACCGGATGATTTCTGCTGACGATCTGATTGCGCTGGTCCGCAACTACAATCCCAAGACGAATGCTGAACGTATCGCGCTGGCCTATGAGTTCGGCCAGAAGATGCACGAAGGGCAATTCCGCCACTCTGGCGAGCCCTATTTTACCCACCCCGTTGCCGTTGCCGCCATCCTGACCGAACAGCGTCTGGATGATGCGACGATCATTACGGCTTTGCTGCATGACACGATCGAAGACACCAAGGCCAATTACGGCAAGGTGTCCGATCTGTTCGGGGATGAGGTCGCCAAACTGGTCGATGGCGTCACCAAGCTGACCAACCTGCAACTGTCCAGCCGCGAAACCAAGCAGGCCGAGAATTTCCGCAAGCTGTTCATGGCCATGTCCAAGGACCTGCGGGTCATTCTGGTCAAGCTGGCAGACCGTCTGCACAACATGCGCACCATCAAGGCGATGCGGCCCGAAAAGCAGGTTCAGAAAGCGCGCGAGACGATGGATATCTATGCGCCGCTTGCGGGCCGCATGGGGATGCAATGGATGCGCGAGGAGCTCGAAGACCTCGCGTTCCGCGTCCTGAACCCCGAAGGCCGCCAGTCGATCATCCGTCGCTTTATCACGCTGCAACGTGAAACCGGCGATGTGATCCACCGCATCACCGGCGACATGCGCCACGAGCTGGAAAAGGCGGGCATCGAAGCCGAAGTCTTTGGCCGCGCCAAGAAACCCTATTCGATCTGGCGCAAGATGCAGGAAAAGGATCAGGGCTTTTCGCGCCTGTCCGATATCTACGGGTTCCGCATCATCACCCAGACGGAAGAAGACTGCTATCGCACGCTTGGGGCCATCCATCAACGCTGGCGTGCGGTGCCGGGGCGGTTCAAGGACTATATCAGCCAGCCGAAATCGAATGGCTACCGCTCGATTCACACCACCGTTTCAGGCCGCGATGGCAAACGGGTCGAGGTTCAGATCCGCACCCGCCAGATGCACGATGTGGCAGAAACCGGCGTTGCGGCGCACTGGTCCTACCGGGACGGGGTGCGCACGGAAAACCCCTTTGCCGTCGACCCGGCGAAATGGATATCCAACCTGACCGAGCAATTCGACAACGAGGATGATCACGAAGATTTCCTCGAAGCCGTCAAGCTCGAGATGTATTCGGACCAGGTCTTCTGCTTCACCCCCAAGGGCGACGTGGTGAAACTGCCGCGCGGTGCGACCCCGATCGATTTCGCCTATGCCATCCACACCCGGATCGGCCATGCCTGTGTGGGGGCCAAGGTCGATGGCATTCGCGTGCCGCTCTGGACGCGGATGAAGAACGGCCAGTCGGTCGATATCATCACCGCTGACGGGCAGACACCGCAGGTCACATGGCTTGAGATCGCTGTCACCGGCAAGGCCCGTACCGCCATCCGCCGCGCCCTGCGCGAGGTGGATCGCGAACGGTTCATCAAGCTGGGCAAGGAACTGGCGCGCTCGGGCTTTGACCATGTGGGGCGCAAGGCCACCGACAAGGCGCTTGATACCGCCGCCAAGCACCTGCGCCTGAAAGACCGGCATGAATTGCTGGCCCGTCTGGGCAGTGCAGAACTGACCGCTCATGAGGTGGTTCAGGCCGTCTATCCCGAACTGGCTCAGGATGACGGCGACGCCATCCCGCTGCGGCGCGCCGTGATCGGTCTTGAACCCGGCCAGAAATTCGACCGCGCGCCCTGCTGCCAGCCGCTGCCGGGCGAACGGATCGTCGGCATCACCTACCGGGGCAAGGGTGTTGTGGTGCACGCCATCGACTGCGACAAGCTCAGCCAATATGAAAGCGAACCGGAACGCTGGGTCGATCTGCATTGGCATTCTGGCACGCACCCGGCCGTCTATGGGGCGACACTGGATCTGACCATCGGCAACGATGCCGGGGTTCTGGGGCGCATTTGCACATTGATCGGCGAGAAAAAGGCCAATATCTCGAACCTGGAATTTGTGGACCGCAAACCGGATTTTTACCGCCTGCTGATCAATGTCGAACTGCGCGACCTTGAACAGTTGCATTCGCTGATGCTGATGCTTGAGGCTGAAAGCGACGTTGCAGCGGTCGAGCGTTATCGGGACCGGACCAAAACCGCGACCGCGGCTGGCTGAGAAGGGGTGATCACGGGTGGTATTCAAGCGCCGAGACCGACGCTCTCCTGTTCAGGTCGCATCGGAACTCGTCTATCCGCGTGGCGGATGGACCCGCGCCTTCCACTATGTCAAACACCGTGTCCGCCGCCTTCCGGATTCCCCTGACCGGATCGCCCGTGGCATAGGGGCGGGCGTTTTCGCATCCTTCACGCCGTTTTACGGGCTGCACTTTCTGGTTGCGGCAATTGGTGCGCGGCTGATCAAGGGAAATATTCTGGCCGCCCTCAGCGGCACGTTCTTCGGCAACCCCCTGACCTATGTCCCGATTGGGGTGATCTGCCTGCAAACCGGGCATTTCCTGCTGGGCACTGAATATGAAGAAGGCGACACGCAGGGGCTGATGGGCAAATTTGCCGACGCCATCGGTGACCTCAAGAACAATCTTCTTGCCCTGTTCACGGACCGCGTGGCCGACTGGCACGGGCTGGGGCAGTTCTATGATGATGTTTTCTATCCCTACATGATTGGCGGCATCATCCCCGGTATCGTGGCGGGCATCATCTGCTACTACCTCAGCCTGCCGCTGATCCTGACCTACCAGCAGCGCCGCCGCGCGAAGATCAAGGCAAAGTTTGAAGAAATCAAACGTCTGGCCGGAGAAACAACTGCCAGTCCCGCGCCAAGATCGCTAAGGTCGGGGCGAAAATCTGCAAAAGGAACCAAATGATGTCCGAAAGCCGTCTGCGTCTGGGTGTGAATATCGATCATGTCGCCACCGTGCGCAACGCGCGCGGCGGGGCCTATCCTGACCCGCTGCGCGCCGCCAAGCTGGCAGAAGAGGCCGGCGCCGACGGCATCACCGCGCACCTGCGCGAAGACCGCCGCCATATCTCGGACGCCGATATCGACGGCCTGATGGAGGTTCTGTCGGTGCCTCTGAACTTTGAAATGGCCGCCACCGATGAGATGCAGAAAATCGCCCTGCGCCACAAGCCGCACGCCGTCTGTATCGTTCCCGAAAAGCGCGAGGAACGCACCACCGAAGGCGGGCTCGAAGTCGCGCGCGAGGAAAACAAGCTGGCCCATTTCATCGCCCCGCTTCGCGAGGCCGGGTGCCGCGTGTCGATCTTCATCGCCGCGGATCAGCGCCAGATCGAGGCCGCGCACCGTATCGGTGCCGAGGTGATCGAGTTGCACACTGGCGCCTATTGCGACGCCCACGCCGAAGGCCGCATGGACGCCGCCGCGCGCGAGCTTGAATCGCTGCGCCAGATGTCCACCTTTGCCCATTCTCTGGGGCTCGAGGTCCATGCAGGCCATGGCCTGACCTATGACTCCGTAAAGCCGGTTGCCGCCTTCCCCGAGGTCATGGAACTGAACATCGGGCATTTCCTGATTGGCGAGGCGATCTTTCTGGGTCTCACCCCCGCCATTCGGGAAATGCGCCGTCTGATGGACGAGGCACGCGCGTGATCACCCCCGGCTTTATCGCCATCTGGTTCGCCTGGCTGATGGCCGGGGGCTCGCCGGGCCCGGCCACGATGGGCATTGCCGGAACCGCCATGAACGAAGGCCGCACCGCCGGGCTGGCCTTTGCCCTTGGCATCTGCGCCGGATCGGCCGCCTGGGGCATTGCCGCGGCGCTGGGCCTGTCGGCGGTCATGCTGGCCAATGTCTGGCTGTTCGAGGTGATCCGCTATGTCGGCGTGGCCTATCTGGGCTGGCTGGCGCTGAAGGCCCTGAAACGCGCGATGACCTCGGATGATGAGGTCGCCCTGGGCAAACCGGTCACCGGCACGCTGCCCACGATCTTTGCCAAAGGTGCGGCGATCCACTTGACCAACCCCAAGGCGATCCTCAGCTGGGGGTCGATCTATGCCATCGTCGCGCCAAGCGATGCCAGCCTGCCGATGCTGCTGGGCTATTTTGGCATGCTGTACGCTGGATCACTGCTGATCTTCATCGGCTATGCGTTTTTGTTCTCATCCGCCCGCATGGTCCGCACCTACCGCCGCGCCCGCCGCTGGTTCGATTTCGCCTTCGCCGGGTTCTTTGGCGTGGCGAGTTACAAGATCCTGACGGTGCGGTTGTCGTGATCAACCTTTGGACATCCGAGCAAAAAACCTTGTTGTTTAACCGGGTTTGGTACGTGGTTTGTTTCGTTGTTAGTATGATGCTGTCGGTTTCGTCGGGCTTTGCCCGGGAAAAACTGGGCCTCGAAGGTGTGTTTTTCTTTCCGGTCGATTTCTTTGTGACCCCCAGCATTATGGCAGCAGTGGTTCTCACACATCCATGGTCAAAGAGGTTTTCTGAAACAACCGCAAACGCCACATTGTGGTACAACGCAGCCTACATGGTTGGTCTTTCAGTGGCGGTGTTGTGGGCTATGCAACTCGCAGCATTGTTTTACCACTTCAGGTATTGGCACCAATTTGATTTTTCGGCTTTCGCTTTTAGAAACAGTGCTCTGCTGTTTTGGGCAGCGGTTTCTATAGGCATATGCCGAGCCGTGCTATCGCAATCGATACAGGCAAAACGAACGCTTTTTGGCGGTGAAAGAAGCTGACACAACTGATCCTCGGTATCGGTACAGACCTGGCAAACGCACGCAAATAGATCTCGGCAAATTCCGGTGGTAGCGCTAGGGCGCGTTCGAGATTTCCAGAAACCAATCCGCCACGGCACCGGCCCAACCGGGCTGCCTGCCGTGGCCATGTGGCCCAAGCGCCAGGGTGACAGAACCGTCCTGACACTTGCTCCACTTCTTTCGCCAGGATGCGCCTTCTGTTGCAACGCTGTTTGCCATCTGCCCGCATCCATTGGTTCTGGTCAGAATTTCAATGGATTTCAAAACGCTGCCCTGTTCGAAATCATAGTCCCCAAAGGTCACAAAACGCCCCTCCAGCGGGACGGTCCGGTCTGCAAATCCGTGGGAATGATGCATGTGAACCGGGCCGCTGCACCGCCGCCACATTGGCTCCCAAAAGGCTCCTGATGCCGAGGCATAGGCAAAGGCAAAGGAATGATCCGTGCAGGCCTTGTCCCAAACCAGTGATCCGCCGCGTGAATACCCCGCCAGCAAGATGCGATCTGCGTTCAGGTCGAAACGGGCAATGGCGTCTTCCTTGATCTGCTCCAGCGCGGCCAGATCATCCCGCGGCCAGCGATAGCCATCATGCACCCCCCAGTCCAACACCTTGGGGTTGCCAATGTCGACCTGACCATTCGGCGCGATAAAGGCGATGCCGCGGTCGGTAAAGGCCGCCGCGAGGCCGGAAAGATTCACGGCTGAATTCGCCGTTGCCCCATAGCCATGCAGATAGATAACAGCTGGCGGCTCGGGCGCGGCCTCGGGCAGAACCACCCGATAGGACAACTCTCCTACCTGACAGGGGGTATCCTCGGTTCCGCAATCCTGTGCAAAAGCGGGGAAAACGGTGCTTGCGACAATGCCAGCCACCGCGATTGCCATGAACGGAATTTTCGACATTGCGTCCCCCCACACCAACGTAAAAATTGAACATTCCGGTAAAGTATATCACGGAATGCGGCAACCAACCGCTTGCGTGTGGTCATCAATTGCCGTTGATTGGCCCGACCAGAGAAATGAGAGCCACATGATCCTCGGCATCGGCACAGACCTTGCAAATATCGACCGCATTCAGGGCACGCTCGACCGGTTCGGCGACCGGTTCCGCAACCGTGTCTTTACTGACACCGAACAGCGCAAGGCCGAACGCCGCGCGGATACCGCAGGCACCTATGCCAAGCGCTGGGCCGCGAAAGAGGCATGTTCCAAGGCGCTCGGCACCGGCCTGCGCATGGGCATTTCGTGGAAGGACATGGCCGTCACCAACCTGCGCACCGGGCAGCCGGTGATGCATGTCACCGGCTGGGCCGCCGAACGCCTGAACGAACTGACCCCCGCAGGGCACGAGGCGATCATCCACGTCACCCTGACCGACGACCACCCCTGGGCACAGGCCTTTGTCGTGATCGAGGCGCGTCCTCTGCAAGATCACGTCACACAGCCTTGACTTGACCCCATCCCCCCCGCATGTAGCAGCGAAGCCAAGCACAGAGAACTGGAGAGAGCAGTATGGCCGACGAAGCCAAAACCGGAAGCGGCGTCTGGGAAACGATCAAGACCATCGTCTATGCCCTGCTGATCGCGGGCGTGTTCCGGACACTCTTCTTTCAACCGTTCTGGATTCCCTCCGGTTCGATGAAACAGACGCTGCTGATCGGCGATTTCCTCTTCGTCAACAAGATGGCCTACGGCTATTCCTACGCCTCATGCCCCAGCCTGATCATCCCCAGTGTCGGTCTGAATATCGACGCCGAAGATCTCTGCGGCTGGATGCAGGGCGACGACGGCGGCCGCATCTGGGGCGGCGATCCCGTGCGCGGCGATGTCATCGTCTTCCGCCACCCGGTCAGCGGGCGCGATTATATCAAGCGCCTGATCGGCCTGCCGGGCGACCGCATTCAGGTCCGCGAGGGGCAGATCATCCTCAACGGCACACCGGTTCCGCAACAGCCTGACGGCATATTCACCGAAATCGCCGAACCGCAGGGCCCGCAACGCCTGCGCCCGCGCTGCGAAAACGGCCCCGTTGGCGTTGGCGGCGCCTGTGAAAAGTCGCGCCTGATTGAAACCCTGCCCAACGGCGTCACCTATGACGTGCTGAATATCGGCAATCAGGGCTCGGACAATACCGGCATCTATACCGTGCCCGAAGGCCACTATTTCTTCATGGGCGACAACCGCGACAACTCGGCTGACAGCCGCCTGCCGCAATCCGCTGGCGGGGTTGGCTATGTGCCCTACGAAAACCTGATCGGTCGCGCCGACCGGATCATGTTCTCGTCCGCCGGGCGGTCCATGCTGTTCTTCTGGACCTGGCGCGGGGATCGGTTCTTCAAGGCGGTCAATTGAAGCTCTCAGCCGAAATAAAGGCGTTTCAGCAGCGTTTGGGGTATGAATTTACCGACCCCGAGCTGCTGGTGCGTGCGCTGACCCACGGCTCGGTCTCATCGTCGACCCGGCCCGACAATCAGCGGTTGGAGTTTCTGGGCGACCGCGTGCTGGGCCTTGTCATGGCCACTGCGCTGCTTGAGGCCGACAAGAAAGCCTCCGAAGGCCAGCTTGCGCCCCGGTTCAACGCACTGGTCCGCAAAGAAGCCTGCGCAGATGTGGCCCGCCAGATTGATCTGGGCGCGGTCTTGAAACTCGGCCGGTCCGAGATGCTCTCGGGGGGGCGCCGCAAACAGGCGCTGCTGGGCGACGCGATGGAGGCGGTGATTGCCGCCATCTACCGCGACGCCGGGTTCGAAGCCGCCCGCGATGTCATCCTCGCCCTCTGGGGCGACCGCATCCACAAGGTCGAGGCCGACGCCCGCGACGCCAAAACCGCGCTTCAGGAATGGGCACAGGCGCGCGGCCAGAAACCGCCCAGCTATGTCGAGGTCAAACGCAGCGGCCCCGACCACGCCCCCGTCTTCACCATTGCCGCCCGCCTTCAGGACGGAACCGAAGCACAAGCCACCGCGGGCTCCAAACGCCAGGCCGAACAAGCGGCTGCCAAGGCGTTGCTGGAGCGGGTCGGCTGATCCCTGTTGAAGCTCGGCCTGTCACAAACTTCAATCTAACTTGAAGACTATAGAAGCCACGACAGACGACCTGTATCTGGGTATCAGTCGTTTTGGCACCCGTCAGACTGCGGCAGGTCAAAGCACTCGGGAAACAACGTATTAAGGCAATCCAATGCAACGTGCAAAACTCTCGCTCGTCAATATCGGCTTCCTGTTCATTGCCGGGTTTGTGGCAACCATGGCCTTCGATTTCTGGGGGCAAGTTGTCAGTCCGGGGATCGGCTGGGCCAACCTGTCACCCGAAGGTCTGGCGCAGAGTTTGCTGTCCAGTCTGGGTTTGCCCAGCAACGCTTTTCTGGGCTTCTTCGTGCATTTCTACATTGTCGGCCTGATAGCCTATCCTTTGGGTTGGTTCCTTATTTTCCAGCCAATCTGGGTCAAGGTACTGGGTCCGGTCCACATGTTGGCAGCCTCGGCAATCTATGGATTCGGTCTGTGGGTGTTTGCAATCGGAGGTGTCACGACCTTTGCCGGTCTGCCGCCGTTCCTGAACTTCGTCGGGATCACATGGGTCGCGCTGATCGGCCACGTTTTGTACGGCATCGTGTTTGTTGCCGTGCTGAACCCCATCCTGCGCCGTCACCCGTGATCTGATCCGTTCTATCCGTCGGTCCGGTGTCGGGCCGACGGCTTTCATTTATCACTCCACCCGGAAAAACCCGGTCAGCCCGGTTTTCTGATGTTCGATCACATGGCAATGAAAGGCCCAGTCGCCGGGGTTGTCCGCCACCAGCGCGATGTCCGCCACCTCATCCTTCAACAGCAGCATCGTGTCGGTCATCAGCGGAGGCAGGGTGCGCAGGTTGGATCGCAGCGGCACGAAGGCCAGCCCGTGCAGGTGGATCGGATGCAGGTTGGGCGACTCGTTGCGCAATCGCAGGACATAACTATTGCCCTGTTCCAGAACCGCCAGCGGCCCGGTGCCCTGCGCTGCATCACCCGGCCAGGGTTTGCGGTTGATCGACCAGAAACTATACCCCAGCGTGCCGCAGAACCCGTCATTCGGGGCACCGCCTTCGGGGGTCCAGCCAAAGACGAACTCATGCAATTCCGCACGGTCCGGATCGGGGCGCGCAACGGGATTTGCACGCAACGGGCGCAGCTCTCTCAGATCACGCGCCGCTGATGTGCCAGTCGCCCGCAAGCGCGCCATGGCGCGGTGCGGCTGGCCGGGAAACTTGGCCATCAGCTCCGCCGACTGCCCTTCGCCCTCGGGCATCCGGACGGCAAAATCCACCCGTTGACCGGGGCCCAGCAACAGCGGTTCATCCGCCGTTGGCACCGGCAGGTCGATCTCGACCGGATGCCCGTCCCAGGCGATGATCCGGGTCTCGGCCCCCTCGGGATGCAGCTTATAGATGCGGGTCGTGTCCGTGTTGACCACCCGCAGCCGTACCAGACTGCCCGCCGCGTGCTCATAAATTGCTGTGCTCTGCCAGTTGGCGGTCTGCACCGTGCCAAACGTGCCCGCCCGCGCCGCACCCCGCGCCGTATAGGCAGGCAGGAACGCGTCATCCTCGTCCAGACGGAAATCCCGCAGATTGATCACCTGTTCGCTGTCGAACCCCGGCTCGTCCGGCTCGGCAATCACCATCACGCCGGTCAGCCCGCGCGCCATCTGCTCCATCGTCATGCAATGGGGGTGATACCAGTAGGTCCCCGCATCCGGTGGCGTGAATTCATAGGTGAAACTTTCGCCCTCGCCGATGGGCATCTGGGTCAGGTAAGGGACCCCGTCCATCTCGTTGCGAATGCGCAGCCCATGCCAGTGCATCGAGGTATAATCCGGCAAGGTGTTGCGCACGCTCAGCCGCATAGGCTCGCCCTGCCGCCCATACAGAACCGGCGGCGGCGCATCGGGCGACAGGCTGACCATCCCCGTGGTCAGTCCTTCGCGCAGCCGGTAACTGGCGGGTTGCAGCACCAGCTCCTGCGCCGCATCACCTGCCGCCAACGACCATCCGCCCAACCCAAACGCACCGGCGGCGGCACCGCTTCCAAGAAGAAACTCGCGACGTTTCATGAAAACCTCACTGAAAGGATTTGCTGCCGGGCTGGAACTGGCTGGGCATCTATGCCTGTCCTGCCACCGCAAACGCAGGGCCGCAATGCGACAAATCCCTCTGGCCCGCCGGACCTTTCTGCTATAGGGGGGCGCAGTTGCAGACAGGATTGCCAGACACATGACCACACGCGCCGGATTTATTGCCCTGATCGGAGAGCCCAACGCAGGCAAATCCACCCTCCTGAACCGCATGGTCGGGGCCAAGGTCTCGATCGTGACCCATAAGGTGCAGACCACGCGCGCCCGTATCCGGGGCGTCGCGATGGAAGGCGATGCGCAACTGGTCTTTGTGGACACGCCGGGCCTGTTCAAACCGCGCCGCCGTCTGGACCGTGCCATGGTCGCTGCCGCCTGGGGTGGGGCCGCCGATGCCGATATCGTCGTGCTGATGGTCGAGGCGCATCGCGGCATCACCGAAGGGGTCGAACGCATCCTCGAAGGGCTGGCCGAGATCGGGCAGGGCCGCACCATCGCGCTGGCCATCAACAAGATCGACAAGGTGCCGTCCGAGAAACTGCTGGCCCTGACCAGCGACCTGAACGCGCGCTACCCCTTCGCCGAAACCTTCATGATCTCGGCCGAAAAAGGCCACGGCGTCGACGACCTGCGCAAATGGCTGGCGGGCGAATTGCCCGAGGGGCCGTGGCTTTACCCCGAAGACCAGATCGCCGATCTGCCCCTGCGCATGATCGCGGCTGAAATGACGCGCGAGAAGCTGACCCTGCGCCTGCATCAGGAACTGCCCTACCAACTGACGGTCGAGACCGAAAACTGGGAAGAACGCAAGGACGGCTCGGCCAGAATCGATCAGGTCATCTATGTCATGCGCGACGGCCACAAGGGCATCGTTCTGGGCAAGAAGGGCGAGACGATCAAGGCCGTCAGTCAGGCCGCGCGGGCGGAACTGGAAGAGTTCCTCGACCGCAAGATCCACCTGTTCCTGCAAGTGAAAGTCCGGCCCAACTGGCTTGAGGAATCCGAGCGCTATTCGGAAATGGGTCTGGATTTCAAAGACGGCAACGCATGACCCGCCTGACCGCCGATTTCTGGGTTCACGCCTATCTGGCGCGGCTCCGGTTTCAGGAAATCCCCGCCTTTGTCGTGGCCCATGGCGATGACACCGCGGGCGCGGTTCTGGTCAAGCTCAACACGCTCGACGGGCAGGCCACCGCCTTTCAACGCAGCTTTGATCTGATGAGCGGCGAACGCACATGGGTCGAACTTTCCTCTGGCCCCGAGAGCGACGTGGATCACGCCATCCAGCGCCAGCGCAGCTTTGACCCCGACCTCTGGGTGATCGAGGTCGAAGACCGTCAAGGCCGGCACCTGCTGGGCGAAGAGGGGCTGGAGTAGCGGGCCGGGTGAATGTCGGCTTTTGAGGCCAACCAGCTCATTCGGTGGGGTGCGGTTAACGTCTTGCTTAGCCTGCATCATCGGACCTATATCTCTTTGTAGATATCCAGCGAAAATACAGTCATACGACACTGCAAACATTGTATGCGCCAATTCATCATGAGTTCATAAATGACTGATCCTTGGAAAGACCTTCTTGCGCCAAACGAAAAAATTCTCTGGCAAGGAGCGCCAAAAAGCCGCGTCCGGCTTGAGTGGGAAAGCCCGTTCATTCCTTTCTTTTATATGTTTTTTACTGGGTTTTCCGTTTTCTGGATGGTAATGGCAAGCAAAGCGGGAGGTCTTTTTTGGACTTTTGGTCTCTTGTTTTTTTTCGTGGGTTCATATGGCCTTGTTGGCGTTCACTTCTGGAAGGCCTTCATTCGCAAGCAACAACATTATACGCTGACAAATCAACGTGCTATGATTGGCACGAAGATGTTTGGACGCAAAAAACTGCAAACATATTCCATCACCGAGACTACAGAGATCGAGTTTGAGGAATCCGGGGCAACCGGCAATATCTATTTTGCCAAACACGAAAGCCGGGGAGAAAATGGGACGAAGGTAACGAAGATTGGATTCGAACAAATCGAAAGTCCACGGCAGGTGTTATCACAAATACGTAAAGTTCAAGAAGAGCGTTAATGGAAAATCAGACTTTGTGGCAATGTCCGCTTTGTCCCACTTAGATCACTAGCCCCCTCCCGTCGGACCAAGCGATTCACGTATCTTTCCGCGTTTGATGTGTAAAACCATTGCAGAACGGAACCCTTCACGATTTTCTGGGAACACCACAACTTAATCACCGACAGGACCCCGAATTGGACTGGCGCGATCACGGCATCCTACTGACCTCTCGCCGCCACGGCGAAACCTCGGCGATTATCGAGGTCTTTACCGAATCCCACGGGCGTCATGCCGGTGTGGTGCGGGGCGGGACCAGCCGCAAGATCGCACCGATCCTGCAACCCGGCGCGCAGCTGGACGTGCTATGGCGCGCGCGGCTGGAAGAACATATTGGCACCTTTCAGGTCGAACCCCTGCGATCGCGCGCGGCGGCGGCGTTTTCCGGGCGGCTGGCCCTATCCGGGCTGAACGCCGTCGTGTCGCTTTTGTCCTTCTGCCTGCCCGAACGAGAGGCGCATCCGGCGCTCTATACCCGGACCGAGCGGTTGATGGACCTGTTGGGACAGGATGAGATCTGGCCGCTGGCCTACCTGCGATGGGAACTGGCGCTGCTGGACGAGCTTGGCTTCGGCCTTGATCTGACCGCCTGCGCCGCGACCGGCACGACTGAGGGGCTGGTCTATGTGTCGCCCAAGACCGGGCGCGCTGTCAGTATCAAAGGGGCGGGGGAATGGGCAGACAAGCTGTTGCCGCTGCCGCCCTGCCTGCGGGGCGAAGGCACCGCGCCGGATGCCGAGATTGCGCAGGCTTTGCGCACAACCGGGTATTTCCTGAACCACCGCGTCGCCCCTGCGCTGGGGCATAACCCACTGCCCGAGGCGCGCGCGCGGTTCGTGGATCAGGTCACTCGGCGGCTGTAAACACCATTTCGTGCCCGTCCTCATTGCGCAGGATCAGCACATCGCCCGACACTTCGGATTGGGTCATGGCCAAAAGGGCGGCGAAATAGACCCCCTCGGCCTCAAGCCCGGCGCAGGCGGCCCGCGTTGCTCTCAGGTCCTGAATTTCGAACCACGGGTAGGGCGCGTTCAGCGTGCCGTCATAGCCGTTGCAGGGGGCATTTCCGGTGATCCTGCCCTCTTCTGGGAACCGTAGCAAGGCGCTGGCGGCAAAGGGCTGTCCGTCGATCTCCTGCAACGCCCATGTCCGGTCTGCCGCGCCATACGCGGCAACGGATTCATCCCTGTCGCATTGAGACAGGGCCATCAAAGGCAGGGTCAGGATAAGGCGTGTCATGGCAGGGTTCTAGCGTATCAGCCGTATCTGCGGAACCGGGTCAGTAGGGCAAAGACCCGTTCAGAAGCCGCTCGCGCACTTCCAGCCGGGGTGCCCAGTTGTATCGCGTATCCTCGCGCACCGGCGCCCAGAACAAGACACCGCTGTTGCGCCAGGGGTCGAGGATAATGCCATCATACATCGTGTCCCCCTTGGCGCTGATCGATGCCGAATGGTGGATGATGCGCAGCGGGGTCGGCGGCGACGTGGCCCAGTTCAGGTCCAGCGTCCGGAAATTTTCCTGCCGCAAGCGTTTGGTCATCGCTTCGGCCCAGTCATTGCACAGGCCCTTTTCGCGGAACCCGTTGATGACCTTGGCATTGTGGATGATTGCCGGGTCGGTGACGTTCCAGTCCTGTTTCAGCTGCTGCGAATAGGCATAGGCAATCGTGGCCGCTTGCTGTGCCTCGGTCGGATCGACATTGGGCCCAAGCGCCTGGATCGATTGCGCCAGCGCGTCCACATCACTCCGGCTCACCGTCGGCTGCGGGGTGGTGCAAGCCACCAGAGCAAGAGCGGCAAGAACAGCGCACATGGCAAGGAAAGATCGGGTCATGCGGTTTCCCAAAAGTTATTTTTCCGTCTCGTGTCCGGCTGATGCTCTACCGGTGAAAGGGGCGGGATCAAAGGGGGAAGTTTTGAAGCACGAGGGTCATTTGTGACCGTCACGCGGGCCACGAGGGGCATTGGAATGTTTTGTACAAAACGTACTCTGCACGGTTCGGACCGCGTACAGATTGTACAATACAGGAAAAAGACCCGGCGCAAGCGCCGGGCCAGTCGGGGAAACAGGACTGCCGAAATGGGTCACCCGAGCAGACGTCGTGCGATGACCTGTGCCTGAATTTCGGCAGCCCCTTCGAAAATATTAAGAATACGCGCGTCACACAGAACGCGGCTGATCTTGTATTCCAGCGCGAAGCCGTTACCGCCATGAATCTGCAACCCGTTATCCGCCGCAGCCCAGGCCACACGCGCACCAAGCAGCTTGGCCATACCGGCCTCAAGGTCACAGCGCTGGCCGTGATCTTTTTCCCATGCGCTGAAGTAGGTCAGCTGACGCGCGATCATGATTTCGACCGCCATCATCGCCAGTTTGCCAGACACGCGCGGGAAGTTGATCAGGGATTTTCCGAACTGCTTGCGGTCGATCGCATATTGCATGGCGATGTCCAGCGCACACTGTGCGACGCCGATGGCGCGGGCGGCGGTCTGGATGCGCGCGCTTTCGAAGGTTTCCATCAACTGCTTGAAACCTTTACCTTCTTCGCCGCCCAACAGGTTCTCACCCTTGACGTGGAAGCCGTCAAAACCCAGCTCGTATTCCTTCATGCCGCGATAGCCCAGAACCTCGATCTCGCCACCGGTCATGCCGGGGGTCGGGAAGGGGTTCTCGTCAGTGCCCGGTGTCTTTTCCGCCAGGAACATGGACAGGCCGCGGTGGTCGGTGCTGTCGGGGTTGGTCCGCGCCAGCAGGGTCATCACATGGGTTCGCGCGGCGTGGGTGATCCAGGTCTTGTTGCCGGTGATCTTGTAATCGCCATTCTCATCCTTGACCGCGCGCGTGCGCAGGCTGCCAAGGTCTGAACCGGTGTTAGGTTCCGTGAAAACGGCGGTCGGCAGGATCTCGGCACTGGCGATCTTTGGCAACCACTGTGCCTTTTGCGCGTCGGTGCCGCCCGCGATGATCAACTCGGCCGCAATCTCGGATCGGGTACCCAGCGAACCCACGCCGATATAGCCACGCGACAGTTCCTCGGACACCACGCACATCGACGCTTTGGACAGGCCAAACCCACCGAACTCCTCGGGGATGGTCAGACCAAAAACGCCCATTTCCGCCAGTTCTTCAATGATTTCCAGCGGAATCAGTTCATCCTTCAGGTGCCAGTCATGCGCGTTTGGTTCGACCTTTTCCTGCGCGTAGCGGCGGAACTGGTCCCGGATCATCTCAAGCTCTTCATCCAGACCGGACGCGCCGAACATCGTAGCTCCGGCCTGATCCTGCATCAGCGCAACCAGACGGCTACGTGCGGCCTGAGAATTGGCCCGTGCCATCAGGGTCTGCACTTCGGTCGACTGAAAGCCCGACAGCGCGTCCCAGCCAAGACCCATATCCTGAAGACGCACCACCTCGCCCTGGTTCATCGGAATTCCGCCCGCGACCTGGTGCAGATATTCGCCAAAGGCTATCTGGTGCAGCAACTGCTCGATCTCGCCAAATTTACCATCGGCTTGCAGCGCTTCTGCCCAGCGCTGCATCTGTTGCAGCGACTGCGAATATGTCGCCAGCCAGGCCAGACCATGCGCGGCGGTCTGATTTGTTTCGATCAATGCGCCAGAAACCCGGCCCTCAGCAGTCACCATGCCACGCACGGATGCGCGGGCTTTTTCAAAAACGGCGTCCACAGCAGGCACGGCGGCCCGCGTTAAATCCAGAAGATCGGGCAAAACTGCATCAGTTGTCATTTGGGTCATATCCTGTCCGTCATGGGCCATGAATCGCGTCCTTTCCTCGGTCGTCTGGTCATATCATGCTGCACGTGCAGCGCAACAAAAATACTCAATTTGCTGCTAGAAAGTTCAAAAATTACCTTATCATTTTTGCAATGCAGAAGAAAATCCAGATGATATCTAGAAGGCATGGACCTGTTTTCCCTTCTGTCGCCGCAAGAGCTGTTACTTGCCATCGCCGTCGCCTTTGCCGCCGGATGGGTCAAGGGCATGGTTGGATTTGCCATGCCCATGGTGTTTGTATCTGGCCTGAATTCGTTTCTGCCACCGGATCTGACCCTGGCAGGGCTTATTCTGCCGACCCTTGTCACCAACGGCGTTCAGGCTTTTCGCGGGGGCGCCAGCGCCGCACTCAGCTCTATTCGACGATTTCGGGTGTTCCTGGTCGTTGGCGGTATTTTTCTGGTGCTGAGCGCACAGCTGGTTACGCTGGTGCCCGGCTCGGTCTTCCTGCTGCTGATCGGTGCATTCGTGTCCTTCTTCGCCCTTGTGCAGGTTCTGGGCGTCAGGCTGGTGCTACATCATCCATCAACCGGTGTTGAGGCTATTGTTGGCGGCGTCGCCGGGTTCGTGGGTGGCATGTCGGGCATCTGGGGTCCCCCCACAGTTGCTTATCTGACGGCTTTGAATACCCCGAAGGCCGAGCAGATCCGAATTCAGGGCGTCATCTATGGATTGGGGGCGGTCATGTTACTGGCCGCGCATGTCTGGTCCGGTTTTCTGCGGGTGCAAACGGTTCCGTTTTCAGTAATACTGATCTTTCCTGCCATGCTTGGCATGTGGGTTGGTTTGAAATTGCAGGATCGCATCGATCAGGCCAGCTTTCGCAAGGCGACGCTGTTCGTTTTACTGGTAGCGGGATTGAACCTGCTGCGGCGTGGCCTGATGGGCTGAGGTGCTAGCCCGGTCGCCTGTCTGCAAACCGGAACGCGAAATACAGACCCAGCATCAGAAAGAACAGGCCCGAGATGTCGCCGATAAGGAAGGCGATGTACTCAACCGTTGCACTGCCAAAGACCAGATTGGTCAGGCCAGAGACCAGAATGGATGTGGCTATGCCCACGCCCATAACGCAAATCCAGCAGGGTTTGCGGTTCGGGTTGGGGAACAGGTCCCATCCGACGGCCTTGAGCAGATAGAAAACCGCAGGAACTGTCAGAACCGCGACAGCAATTGCCAGCAGGCGGGTGGGCAGGAAAACATCCGTTCCCGCCAGATAAGCAAAGACGATGAACACACCCGGCAGCAACGCAAATACCGCGCGCCACCCCAGCAGCCAGGCCGACAGAACCCGCACGCCATGTGGCAAAAACAGCAGGCTCGCCCGGCTTGGGTATTCCGGAAAAAACACGTTCTGCATTGGCATAAGCACGGCGAAGGTCAGTATCGACGCCAGCACATAAGCCAGTGAAGCCGCAAGGGTGTCAGTCGCCCAGCCGCGCATTGCGATCACATCACCGTGCGCGCACGGGGCGCGTCATCTGGGGGCATGAACGATGTACCGCCCGCGATTGGCGCTGCCGCTTTGCGAAAGATAGCCTTTTTCGACCAGCGATTTCAGCGCGCGGAAAAAAGTTGGGCGTGAAATGCTTTGGACCAAAGTATGCTCGATCAAACCGAACGTACGCACTTCCTGAGTGGATTTTGAAAGCTCTTCCGCGGCGTAATAGATGTCGCGCTCAACCGGAGATAGTTTTTCCAGCCCAAGCGTCCGCTCCATGCTTTGCATCAATTTGCGTAGTTCGGTGAGTTTCGAGATTTCCGTCATGGTGTTACCTGTAGTTTTCTGTGCCAACCGCCGCATGTCCGCGACCATTTGAACCACACTGATAGCAATACCAACCAGCCAGTCCCATGTTGACACTCATCCCCGTTTACTTAGACTAGAAGCCTGATTAGGTTGCTCAATCCAGCGTTGTGAGTGTGCGCATATGAGCTTCCATAAAGTCCTTTCAGTCAGTGCCCGGCGCGAATGTGCCGGGCTTTTTCGTCTCAACAGTAAATATGCCTAGCGCAGATCGCACTTTGAAACAACGCACTTGTATGTGCTTTTAACGACATACAACTATAAGATGAGTATTCGGCGGACAGCAAAAAAGCTACGGATCGGCAAAAAGAAAGGGGCCTGACGGCCCCTTTTTCGTTTATCCGATTGCGACGGCTTTGATGTCGTCGTCAATGAACGGCAGATACTGCTCAAAGTTCTCGGCAAACATCTGCACCAGTTTCTCGGCCTGCTTGTCGAATGCGGCCTGATCATCCCAGGTCCGACGCGGGTCAAGCAGAACTTCGGGGACGCCCGGGACAGAGACGGGAACGTCAAAGCCGAAATTGGCGTCCTTGCGGAACTCGGCGTCGCGCAGTGAACCATCCAGCGCTGCGGTCAGCAGAGCGCGGGTGGCCTTGATCGGCATCCGGCTGCCGACACCATAGGCGCCACCGGTCCAGCCTGTATTGACCAGCCAGCAGGTCGCGCCGTGCTGGGCGATCTTGTCGCGCAGCAGGTTTCCGTAGACTTCCGGGCGACGCGGCATGAACGGCGCACCAAAGCAGGTCGAGAAGGTGGGTTGCGGTTCTGTAACGCCACGCTCGGTCCCCGCCACCTTTGACGTGAAGCCCGACAGGAAGTGATACATTGCCTGTGCAGGCGTCAGCCGCGCGATCGGAGGCAGTACACCAAAGGCATCGCAGGTCAGCATGATGATGTTCTTCGGATGACCACCCAGCGCGCTTTTGGAGGCGTTCGAGATATACTCAAGCGGATAGGCGCAACGCATGTTCGCTGTCAGCGAGTCGTCGTCGAAATCCAGTTTCTTGGTCTCGGGGTCAAAGACCATGTTTTCGATCACTGTGCCGAATTTCGAGGTGGTCGCATAAATTTCCGGCTCGGCTTCGGCGTTCAGGTTGATGGTCTTGGCATAGCAGCCGCCTTCGAAGTTGAAGGTGCCCCGATCTGACCAGCCGTGCTCGTCATCTCCGATCAGCGTGCGCGAAGGATCAGCGGACAGGGTTGTCTTGCCGGTGCCGGACAGACCAAAGAACACGGCGGTATCGACCGCGTTTCCGACAGCATGGTTGGCCGAGCAGTGCATCGGCATCACGCCTTTTTCCGGCAGCATGTAGTTCAGCAGGGTAAAGACGGATTTCTTGTTCTCACCCGCGTATTCGGTGCCGCCGATCAGAATCAGCTTGCGGTCGAAATTCAGCGCAATAACCGTCTCGCTGCGGCAGTTATGTTTGGCCGGGTCAGCCTGAAAGCTGGGGCAGTTGATGATGGTGAAGTCCGCGGTGAACTCGTCCAGATCCTCGCGATCCGGGCGGCGCAGCAGGTGACGGATGAACAGGTTGTGCCAGGCAAGCTCGGTCACCATGCGCACGTTGATCGCGTAGGTCGGATCGGCACCACCGACGAGATCCTGCACGAAATAGTCGCGGCCTTTCATATGGGCCAGCATGTCTTGGTAGAGGGCGTCAAATCCCTCTGGGGTCATCTCGGCATTGTTTTCCCACCAGATAGTGTCAGCCACGCTGCTGGTTTTGACGACGTGCTTGTCCTTGGGCGAGCGACCGGTGAACTTGCCAGTGGTGACCAGAAAGGCACCGCCATTCCCAAGTGTACCTTCGCCGCGCTTCAGCGCTTCTTCGATCAGCGCCGGTTCCATGAAGTTATAATAGACATTGCCCAGACCCTCGATGCCCTGATCCTCGAGGCGGAATTGCGGGTTAACCCGTCCAGATGTCATGTGTATCTTCTCCTGTGGCGGCGCGGGGGCTTTGGGCCCTGAGGCGCCTTTGGGGCAGTGTACCGGGAAAACCGGCGGTTGGGCGCGTCTTACCACGGTCGTTCAGGACATGAACAGGCGGGTTTGACGCAGTTAGCGCAACCAAGTTCGGGTTTAGCGCCATCACAAATTCAATGACCGAGAACCGGGCATATTTTTGCGGGCATAAAGGCAAATTTGCCGCAGACCTGCCGCAACAAAGGCACGATTCGCAGTTACGGATTGATTCGGCGTCTTAAAACCGCCAACAATGCCTTACAAATAAGCGAATTATTGCGCGAGTGAGCAGGAATAGGGGTGAGCCCGATGTCAAAGATTGCACTTGTGGATGACGATAGAAACATTCTGACGTCTGTATCCATGACACTCGAAGCCGAAGGTTTCGAGGTTGAAACTTATAATGATGGCCAGGCCGCGTTGGATGCGTTCAACAAAAAGCTGCCTGATATGGCCGTACTCGATATAAAGATGCCGCGAATGGATGGCATGGATCTGCTGCAACGGCTGCGTCAGAAAACGCAGATGCCGGTGATTTTTCTGACCTCGAAAGATGATGAAATCGACGAGGTTCTGGGTCTGCGCATGGGCGCGGATGACTATGTGAAAAAGCCCTTCTCGCAACGGTTGCTGGTTGAGCGCATCCGCGCTCTGCTGCGTCGGCAAGAAGCAACAAGCGGCGACGCGATTGCGGCCAATAGCAACGACACAAAGGTTATGGAACGCGGCGACTTGCGGATGGACCCGCTGCGCCATGCGGTCAGCTGGAAAGGGAATGATGTATCCCTGACCGTGACCGAATTCCTGCTTCTTCAGGCACTTGCCCAGCGTCCGGGTTTCGTCAAAA
Organism: Ruegeria sp. O5; assembly: GCF_056535105.1. NCBI lineage: Bacteria > Pseudomonadati > Pseudomonadota > Alphaproteobacteria > Rhodobacterales > Roseobacteraceae > Ruegeria > Ruegeria sp. O5. The sequence goes on from NZ_JBQERN010000010.1 coordinate 117,711, forward strand.
GCCGCGACCAGCTGATGGATGTGGCCTATGATGATCAGGTTTATGTGGATGACCGGACGATCGACAGCCACATCAAGCGTCTGCGCAAGAAGATGCGCGCGGCTGATCCCGAGTTTTCGGCGATCGAAACCCTTTATGGTATCGGTTATCGGTACAACGAAGAATAGGCGCCACGCCAGCAAGGGGTAATGGGCTCTCGTGCGCGACACCGAAGCAGCCAGCGAACTACGTGACGGTGACGTCGTACTCGGGGATGACTGGGTCATTCCCGACGATACCGAGTCAGCGGAACTGAGGGAAAAGCGGTCCCAGAGAAACCTGTTTTCTCTGCGAGGCTCGCCTTTGGCGCGCAAGATCATCACCTTCAACCTGATCGCGCTGGTGATCCTGGTTACAGGATTGCTGTATCTGGACGATTCGCGGAAAGAGACGGTTCAGCAGACGGCGCGCAATCTGCTTGGCGATGCGCAGCTGGTCAGCAACGTCTTTGAAACCCAGCTGCGCCAGGGTGCGCAGCACACCGCGCAGGATGCTGGCAACCTCGACGTCAGAGATACGCTGTCAGGTTTGACACTTCCTGAAGGCGGGGAAGTCTTTGTCTATGACGCCAGTGGCACCCTGATTGGCTGGACACGCGGTGCCCCGCAAGTGTCGGCCATGCCGGTTCTTCTGCAAACCAATTCCGAGCTGCAAACCGGCAGCACGGTGATCAGCGACACGTTGAACGCGGTCTGGATCGGTGTGTCGAACCTTCTCAACTGGTCGACCGAGGTCGAGGCACCGACTCTGGCACAGCGGGTGCAGGGAATTATCCCACAGGCGCTGGCAGGTCAAAGGCAGGTTCAGGCAGTTCAGGACGCCGCAGGTGAGACCGTGATCGTAGCCGCTGCTCCGATTCTTTACGAGGATACCCCTGCCGGAGCAGTTGCCATCACAGGCCCCGCCGGTGAGATCGACGCACTGGCCCGCCGTGAGCAGGAGCGCATTCTGCAAATGTTCGTGGTGGCTTTGCTGGTTTCGGTGGGCCTGAGCCTTGTGCTGGCTTCGACCATCGCCAACCCGTTGGCAGACCTGGCCGCAGCGGCGGAAATGGGTAAGGATCGGGGCACAGGGGTCAATCCGGGGCGCATTCGCATACCTGATCTTAGCGCCCGTCCGGATGAAATCGGTCGCCTCAGCCGCGCTCTGCGGGGCATGGTGACTGCTCTGTATAATCGGATCGACGCAAACGAACAGTTCGCCGCTGATGTCGCCCATGAAATCAAGAACCCCTTGGCCAGCCTGCAATCCGCTGTTGGCACGCTTCGCATGGTCAAGCGCGAAGATCAGCGCGACAAGCTGCTGGGTGTAATCGAACATGACGTTCGGCGCCTGGACCGGCTGGTCAGCGACATCTCGAACGCGTCACGTCTTGATGCGGAACTGGTTAAGGAAGAAGAACAACCCTTTGATCTGCTCAAGCTGATTGGCAATATCGGTCAATATCTGGGTGAAGACGCGCGGTCCAAGGGGATCGACTATATCACCGATCTGCCATCCGAACCGATTGTCATCAACGGGCTTGAGGCACGGCTGGCGCAGGTGTTCGTCAATCTGATCACCAATGCCATTTCCTTCTGTGAAGAAAGTGATGCCATCCGCGTCTGGGTACGTCAGCGAGACAACCGTGTTCTTGTCGTGGTCGAAGACACCGGGCCGGGTATTCCGGAACAGGCCTTGACCAAAGTGTTCAAGCGTTTCTATTCGCAACGCCCGGCAGAGCACTTCGGTAACAATTCGGGGCTTGGTCTGGCCATCTCGAAACAGATTGTCGAAGCCCATGGCGGCGTAATCTGGGCTGAGAATATCCGCCCGACCGAAGCGGATATTACATCAGACCCGCTAGGGGCACGCTTTGTAGTGGGGTTACCTGTATAACTCATGCAAGCAGGTTCTCTGTCAGACGCCAAAGACCGGGACAGCGCTTGTGTGCACGCTTCATGCGTAACAGTGGCCGGGCGCGGGCTGTTGATTGTCGGTGCTTCGGGCGCGGGAAAATCGGCTCTAGCATTGCAGATGATGGCCTATGGGGCGGGTCTGGTCGCGGATGATCGGGTCGACCTGTCAAGGCAGGACCATCAGGTCATTGCCGCCGCCGTGCCGCAGATACAGGGTTTGATCGAGGCCCGTCACATTGGTTTGATCAAAGCGGATGTATTCGGACCGGTCCCCTTGGACTATGTTGTGGATCTGGATCAAAACGAGCCACAAAGGTTACCTGCCGAGGCGACAATCGTGCTGCTGGGGCAAACTGTTCCCTTGCTTCGCGGGGCGGGCGTGCCCAACTTGGCCGCAGCGTTGATGCAGCTTCTGAAGAATGGGCGTGTACACCCGGAATGGCCGAACAAATGACAGAGCAACGGCGGATCGTGCTGGTAACAGGCCCATCAGGGGCCGGAAGATCCACAGCCATTCATGTACTGGAAGACCTGGGTTTTGAGGCCATCGACAATCTGCCGATGGGCCTGCTGCTGCGCCTGCTGGACAGCGCGGACAGCGACCGCCCAATGGCGCTTGGCATTGACGCCCGCAATCGCGATTTCTCGACAATTGGGTTTATCGAACTGGCCGAAAGCCTGGGCCGCATGGCGCGGGTGGATTTGACCGTTTTGTATCTGGATTGCAGTGATGACGTATTGGTGCGCCGGTTTTCGGAAACCCGCAGGCGGCACCCTGTTGCCAAGAATGCCAGCCCTGAGACCGGTGTTCAGCGTGAAAAAGAGCTGCTGGCCCCCATACGCGAGATTGCAGATACCCTGATCGATACAAGCCAACTGAACGTGCACCAGTTACGGGAAGAAGTTGAAAACTGGTTTGCGCCCCAGGGGGGGCGACATCTGGCAGTTTCAATCGAGTCGTTTTCGTACAAGCGGGGCCTTCCGCGTGGGCTGGACATGGTCTTTGATTGCCGGTTTCTGGCGAACCCCTATTGGCGCCCCGAGTTGCGGGCGGCGGATGGGCGACACTCGGACGTTGCGCGCTATGTCCAATCGGATAAGAATTACGAACCCTTTCTTGGACGGGTGATGGATTTGCTAACCTTGTTGCTGCCGGCCTTTCGGGCCGAAGGAAAAGCACATCTGTCGGTGGCTTTCGGATGCACGGGTGGGCAACACAGATCCGTCGCAATGGCAGAAGCCGTTGCAAAGGCCCTTGCAGAGGATGGGCAGCAGGTGGCAATTAGGCATCGCGAGATGGAACGTCGGTCGTTGAATGTGAGGTCGGATTGATCGGAATTGTGATCGTTGCGCATGGCGGTTTGGCCCAGGAATACCTGGCCGCCACACAGCATGTGGTCGGGCCGCAGCCCGGCCTTGTGGCCATTGCGATCGAACCTGACCACGACAGGGATGAAAAACAGGCGGAAATCTGTCGTGCGGCTGACGCAGTCGATATGGGCGACGGTGTTGTCGTTGTAACCGACCTGTTCGGCGGCAGCCCTTCAAATCTCAGCCTGCGGGCCTGCGCCCCTCAGGATCGGCGGATATTGTATGGGGCAAACCTGCCAATGCTCATTAAATTGGCCAAAAGCCGCCACTTACCCGTTGGTGATGCTGTCCGTCAGGCAATGGAAGCTGGACGGAAATACATCAATGCGCAAAATGTGACATTGGACTAAAACCGGATTGATGAATATGACCACCCGAAGCCTGAAAATTATCAATGAAAAAGGTCTGCATGCCCGCGCATCGGCGAAGCTGGTCGAGGTTGTGGAAGGTTTCGACGCGCATGCCGAGGTGTCGAAGGACGGAATTTCTGCGTCAGGCGACAGTATTATGGGCCTTTTGATGTTGGCAGCATCACGCGGAACAACTATTGACGTCGAGACCTCCGGACCGGATGCTGAAGCATTGGCAGAAGCTCTGGAAGCGCTTGTGAACGACAAGTTCGGAGAGGGGTTCTAAGCTGCCCTTGCCGGGACAGGAAGAACGGGAAGACCAGGAATTGGCGGAAACGACGCACGAGACCAAGACACGCCCGGTGGTGGATGGGACCGCAGATCAGGGCGAGATCTACGACCGTAGAACTCTGACCTATGCGAACTCGTTCGACGATGCCTGGACTTCGACGGCCATTCGCGCCATCGAATGGTGCACGGGCAAGCTGACCATTTTGCGGATGGTCAACAAATTCGAGAAAAAGAATGAATTTTACCGGGGACAGCGGTTCTGGGGCGGTGCGCTTGAGGTGATGGGGATTGACCTGACCACACCGCAAGAACAGATTGCCCGTATTCCAAAAACCGGCCCCGTCGTTGTCGTTGCCAACCACCCTCACGGAATGGTGGACGGTATGATTCTGGCCGAGTTGATAGGGCGGATCCGCAGTGATTATCGCATTCTGACCCGCTCGGTCCTGACGGGTCTTGATGAGGCCGCGACGTCTTTCATGATCCCGGTTCCGTTTCCGCATGACCCCGAAGCGCAGGCCAAGATGCTGGAAATGCGTGGCAAGGCGATGGACCATCTGAAAGACGGCGGTGTCGTGGCGCTGTTCCCGTCCGGTGTCGTCATGTCTTCGGATGACTGGTTTGGCCCTGCGGTCGAGCGCGAGTGGAATGTGTTCACCGCAAAAATGATCCGCCGTTCAGGCGCGCGTGTGGTGCCGATTTTCTTTCCCGGCAGCAACTCGCGCTGGTACCAGATCGCCAACAAGCTGTCGCCGATCCTGCGGCAAGGCTTGTTGCTGCATGAAATCGTCCGCTCGTGCAAAAAACCGCAATCGCCGGTCATTGGCGATCCGATCTCGGATCAAGATATGGAACAGTTGGAGAAAGACCCGCGTGGTTTCATGACCTGGCTCAGAAACCATACATTGTCGCTGGGCAAGTCAGGCAAGTCCTGACCCGTGTTTTCATCTAACCGATACCGTACCGGGCACGGGCGGTTTACTTAACGTGTCGGAACCGGCACCTCGCCGCGATAGTCATAGAAACCGCGTTGCGTCTTGCGCCCCAGCCATCCGGCCTCGACATATTTGGTCAATAGCGGGCAGGGGCGATACTTTGTATCAGCCAGACCATCATGCAAGACGTTCATGATGGCAAGACATGTGTCCAGCCCGATGAAATCCGCCAGTTCCAACGGCCCCATGGGGTGATTCGCACCCAGCTTCATCGATTGGTCGATGGATTGGACGCTTCCGACACCTTCATACAGCGTATAAACGGCTTCGTTGATCATCGGCATCAGGATGCGGTTAACGATGAAAGCCGGGAAATCTTCGGCGCTGGCGGCCGTTTTGCCCAACCGGTCCACGACCGCCTTGCAGGCTTTGAAGGTTTCCTCATCCGTTGCGATACCGCGGATCAGTTCCACCAATTGCATGATCGGAACCGGGTTCATGAAGTGAAAACCCATGAAACGTTCAGGCCGGTCCGTACGACTGGCCAGACGCGTGATGGAAATGGACGACGTATTCGACGTCAGGATCGTATGCGGCAGGAGGTGCGGTTGCAGATCTTCGAAAATGGCCTGTTTGACTGTTTCCCGCTCGGTCGCGGCTTCGATCACCAGATCGGTCTGTCCCAGCTGCGGCAATTCAAGGGTGGTTGTAATACGCTTCAGGGCCGCCTGCATCGCATCGTCAGTGATCTTGCCACGTGATGCCTGACGCGCCATGTTGCCTTCGATCGTGGCCATTGCGCTGTTCAACGCATCCTGACTGACATCATTCAGCAAGACATCGTATTCCGCCAAAGCCAGAACATGGGCAATGCCGTTGCCCATCTGACCCGCGCCAATCACCCCGACTGATTTAACTTCCATGTTCAGCTGCCTTTGCCCTGGAGGATACCGGGACAGTATCGGCAGACCGGGGCGGGCGGCAAGGGGATCGAACCGGTCAATTTTGCTTCAAATGCGCGCATTAGGAGATTCTCAATACCTAAGGCCGCAAATTGGCAATTGGGTGAAAAATTTGGGGGGCTTGGTATGAGCTTTCATCGTGTAAGCAACGGCACAGAGGCCACGTGCCAATATGCAGGATCAAATCTGTGGTTTCGGTCGCCGCCCGGAAATCTTGATACGCCTTATGTGGCCTGCCTGGGTGGAGAAGAGACGTTTGGCCGGTTCGTGGAATATCCGTACCCGGCATTGCTTGCAAAAAGGTTGCCGAAACCTTGTATCAATTTTGGTAACCTTTTTTGCGGGGCTGACGCGTTGCTTGCCGACCCGGGGGTACTAAACCTTGTCAACGGATCGGACCGTTGTGTGCTGCAAGTGCTGGACGTGCCCTGCCAGTCGAACAGGTTCTATCGCGTGCACCCGCGTCGGAATGATCGGTTTCTTGAACCTTCGCGCGATCTGCTGGATCTTTATCCCGAGGTCGATTTCACGGAAATCCACTTTGTCAGGCATTTGCTGGAACGGTTGCGGGCCACAAAGGACGCGCGCTTTGAGGTTGTGGCACAAGAGTTGCGAGAGACTTGGTTGCGCAACACATCCGAGCTGATACGCCGGATCAAGTCGGGGGTTGTTCTTCTCTGGCTGCATATACAGCGACAGGAGGACCGGCATCGCGATCTTGTCCTGCCCGACGCTGACATGATCGAACAGGTTCGACAGCTATGTGCCGATGTCGTGGAATGCTCGGTCAGTGTGTCCTCCTTGTCAGACGAGATCGAGGACGTGTTGTTCGGGGCGCTGCAACAGCCTGTGGCCGAGCATATGCTTGGCCCCTCGGCGCATAGGGAGATAGCTTTGAAGCTTGAGGTGGCTTTGAGGGGATTGAATTGAAAAAGGCCCGCTTGGTGGCGGGCCTTTGGTGGTTGTGGGGCTCTGATCCCGGGCTGTGGTCAGCCGAGTTTTTCGGTCAGCTCAGGGACTGCCTGGAACAGGTCGGCAACCAGTCCGAAGTCGGCGACCTGGAAGATCGGCGCTTCTTCGTCCTTGTTGATCGCAACGATGACCTTTGAATCCTTCATGCCCGCAAGGTGCTGGATTGCGCCCGAGATGCCGACCGCGACATAAAGATCGGGGGCAACAACCTTGCCGGTCTGACCCACCTGCCAGTCGTTCGGGGCATAGCCCGAGTCCACAGCGGCGCGCGATGCGCCAACCGCGGCACCCAGCTTGTCAGCCAGAGCTTCGATCAGCTTGAAGTCGTCTTGCGAGCCGACACCACGGCCGCCCGAGACAACAACGCCAGCCGAGGTCAGTTCCGGACGGTCGCTTGCAGCCACCTTGTCTTCGACCCACGACGACAGGCCGGGATTGTCGCCGACCGAGATGGTCTCGACCGCAGCCGAGCCGCCGGTCCCCGCCGCGTCGAAGGACGCGGTGCGGATGGTGACGACCTTCTTGGCGTCGTTCGACTTCACGGTCTGGATCGCGTTGCCCGCATAGATCGGCCGCTCAAACGTCGAGCCGTCAACCACGCCCGAGGCATCCGAGATCACCATCACGTCCAGCAGGGCTGCGACGCGCGGCATCACGTTCTTGGCGTCGGTGGTCGCGGGGGCCACGATATGCTCGTACCCATCGGCCAGACCCACGATCAGCGCGGCGGTCGATTCCGCCAGGCGATGACCCAGCGACGCGTCTTCGGCAACCAGCACCTTGGACACGCCGTCGATCTTGGCGGCAGCCTCGCCGGCAGCGGCGGCCGAGCCACCTGCGGCCAGAACGGTCACGTCACCCAGCGCCCTGGCGGCGTTGACGGCCTTGGCGGTGGCGTCCAGCGCCAGTTCGCCATTGTTGACTTCGGCAAGCAGAAGTACAGCCATTACACAGCCCCCGCTTCTTTGAGTTTCGAAACCAGCTCATCCACCGAGCCAACGATGATACCAGCGGCCCGTGCCGGCGGTTCTTCGGTCTTGACAATTTCCAGGCGCGGCGTGACGTCGACGCCGTAATCGGCGGCGGTTTTCTCGTCCAGCGGCTTTTTCTTCGCCTTCATGATGTTGGGCAGCGACGCATAGCGCGGCTCGTTCAGGCGCAGGTCAACGGTCACGATGGTCGGCATCTTGACGCTGATGGTCTGCAACCCGCCATCCACCTCGCGGGTGATCCTGGCACTGTCGCCTTCGATATCCAGTTCCGAGGCAAAGGTGCCCTGCGACCAGCCCAACAGGGCCGACAGCATCTGACCGGTGGCGTTCATGTCGTTGTCGATCGCCTGCTTGCCCGCCAGAACGATGCCGGGCTGCTCTTCCTCGACCACCTTGGCCAGGATCTTGGCAACCGCCAGCGGCTCGATATCGGTATGCACATCATCCGTCGCAACAACCAGAATCGCCCGATCAGCCCCCATGGCCAGCGCGGTCCGCAGCGTCTCCTGCGCCTGCTTCACACCAATTGAAACGGCAACAACTTCGTCTGCCTTGCCAGCCTCTTTCAGGCGAATGGCCTCTTCAACCGCAATCTCGTCGAACGGGTTCATCGACATTTTGACATTGGCGAGATCAACACCGCTACCGTCCGCTTTCACGCGGACCTTCACATTGTAGTCAATCACGCGTTTGACAGGTACCAGTACCTTCATTGTAGCGCTTTCTCCTCAAAAAACGGCAAGCCGCGAAGGCGACTCCACCAATGCTCTCGTCGGACTTGATAACGTCTGCTGCACCCGCAAAACAGAGCAAAATCGTCACGTCGTCGCGTCGGGACGTCGCGTTTTGCAGTTTTTTTACCTTGAGGCACGCAAGATTGTTGCCCGCATTGCGCTTATTTTCAGGGAAATATTCAGCGGTTTGCGCCGGGAACCCACAGCACGTCGTCCTTGCCATCGTTATTTGCGCACCGGGCCGCGACGAAAAACCAGTCACTTAGCCGGTTGAGATATTTGACGGCCACATCGTTAACCGGTTCCATATTCGTCAACTCGACCGCCAACCGCTCGGCGCGACGCGATACGGTGCGGCACACGTGCAAATGCGCGGCCAGCCGCGAACCGCCCGGCAGGATGAAGCTGCGCAGCGGTTCCAGTGTTTCGTTCATGATGTCAATTTCGGCTTCCAGCCGGTCGATCTGAGCGGATACGATTCGCAGCGGTGGATAGTCCGCTTCGGCATCCTTCTCCATTTCAGGGCGGCAGAAATCCGCGCCAAGATCAAACAGGTCGTTCTGAATCCGCGACAAGGCGGCATCGACTTTGCCTTCGGCCTCGGTACGGGCCACGCCAACAAAAGAATTCAGCTCGTCCACTGTTCCGTAGGCGGCAACGCGGCCCGAATACTTTGCCACACGCTCGCCATTGCCCAGAGCGGTTTTGCCATCGTCGCCGGTGCGCGTGTAGATTTTGTTGAGCACAACCATTACTGTACCCCTTGCCCGCGTAGATAGACGTATAGCACGATCAAAATAACGGCGATGAACTGAAAGAGGATACGCAGGCGCATCATCTTGTTGCTTTTCTTAGCTGCTTCCATGCCGCCTTTGCCGAAATTCGCGATGCCCAGGGCTAACACAACGACAACTGCCGCCATGGCCAGAAGCAGAATGACCATTAAAGGGTCCATTTAAAGTCACCGTCCGGTTTTTTCGATTATCCCCATCTAGCGTCAAGGTGACGAAAAGCGAACGGGAAATAACGTCTCAGATATCCGAAAGGATGCGATCCGTGGCTTTTGTGGGCAGAATCCGGCGCAGAACCCCTGCGACATATGTCGGGGTGGTCACATAGTAGCGTGGTTTGGGGCGGCGCGCCTCGACCGCATGGGCCAGCTTGTCGGTGACGGCAGAGGCGGGCAGTTCGAACCAGTCGGGCGCACTGTTTTCGTATAGTCGCTTCAGCAGCGAACCTTCGTATTTTTCCCGCAGGGCCGAGTTCTCCCAGTCGATGTATTTTTCGAACACCGGGATTGCCTTTTCCCTGAGCTTTGAGGTGATCGGGCCCGGCTCGATCAAAACGACCTGAATGTCTGTATCCCGCAGCTCTAGCCGCAAGGTGTCGGTCAGTCCTTCGATGGCGTATTTGGTGGCGACATATGCGCCGCGCCAGGGGAAGGCAACAAGACCAAGTACCGAGGAACATTGCACGATCCGGCCGTGACCCTGTTCCCGCATGACGGGAATAACCTGTCGGGTCAGTTCGTGCCATCCAAAGACATTGGTTTCAAAGATATGACGCAGAGCGTCTGTCGGGACGTCTTCAACCGCACCGGGCAGCCCGTGCGCGCCGTTGTTGAACAGCGCGTCCAGTGTTCCGCCCGTTGCCTCAAGTACATATGACAATCCCGAGGAAATGCTGTCGGGTTCGGTATAGTCGATTCTGGGGCTTTCAAACCCTTGCGCGCGCAGGCGATCACAGTCGCGCTGCTGTCGGCAGGATGCAAACACACGCCAGCCTCGCGCACGCATTCCGTGTGCTGCGTCCAGCCCAATGCCCGACGAGCATCCCGTAATAAGAATCGATTTCTGCATGTGCCTTCCGAAGCTGAACCCCGCCAAAAGCTAGGGCGGGGTTTGCGGCAGGGCAATGACGTCCGGGCGTCAGCTTGATGTTTTCCGGACAAGTGATGCTGAAATCCACCCGACCTGTTGCGCGGGCAACACGCGCAGGCGCAGCCAGCCGGTGCCGGAATCGCTCAGGACCTCGACCCTTTGGCCAAGCGCGGCCTTGCCGATGATGGGATAGATCGTGCCGGGGCCATCGCGCAGATTGACCCGGGTGCCCGAAATCTCGCGGATGTCGGTCTGGGCCTCGGCAGGCGTGGGCAGTTCGACTGTGGGCAACTCGGCGTCGGTGACCACCTGCTCCAGTGCGGTCACACCCTGTTCCAGTGATGCCAGGGTCAGGGTCACGCTTTCGTCTTGAAACAGCGAGGGATTGGCTTTCAGGCCAGCCGCGACCTGCGAGAGGAGGGCCTTTGTTTCGGTCTCACCCAACTGGGTTACCGCCTCGGCAACAGGTGGAACCACCAGAGCGGGTTTGACTGCGGCACGGGTGACCAAATCTTCGACAGGTGCAGGCTCAACGACCGGGGCAACCGGTTCTGCCACGACAGCCACGCGTCCCGGTTTGGCAGGGCGCACGCCGCGCGGTTCAAAATCAGGGCCACCGCTCATCACGTAAAAGGTCCAGCCGAGCGCGGCAAAGGTAACAAGTATCAGGCGCGTCATGGCGCATCCCCCAAAGCAATCGTAACATCAACAAATGGCAGCAAATCAATTGATGAGATCTTAGCATATTTCGGGGGACGAGTCGAAAAATGGGGGAAAACAACACGGTGTCTCCCCCTGTTGCAAAAAGCACGACTTTTCCCCAGCAATTTATGTGCTGCTCGCTTTACCAAGGCGCACTTGCGTCGTATCACATCATATATGAACGATACGATCGATGACCCCAACATGCAGGCCCCCACAGGTGGGGGCGAGGTGGCGGAACCGCTGCGCCGCGCGATTGGTGAGCGGTATCTGACCTATGCGCTGTCCACCATCATGCACCGGGCGCTGCCCGATGCGCGGGACGGGTTGAAGCCGGTTCACCGCCGAATCCTCTATGCGATGAGAGAGTTGCGACTCAGTGCAACCGGAGGTTTCCGGAAGTCTGCCAAGATTTCCGGCGACGTGATGGGCAACTATCACCCGCATGGCGACGCCGCGATTTACGACGCGATGGCGCGTCTGGCACAGGATTTCAACGTCCGCTATCCGCTGGTCGACGGGCAGGGCAATTTCGGCAATATCGACGGCGATAACCCGGCGGCCTCGCGCTATACCGAAGCACGGATGACCATCGTGGCCGAGGCGCTGCTGGAAGGGTTGAACGAAGACGCCGTTGATTTCCGCGACAATTACGACGGCACCCTGACCGAACCGGTCGTACTGCCTGCACAGTTCCCGAACCTGCTGGCCAATGGCGCAAGTGGTATCGCGGTGGGGATGGCGACGAATATCCCGCCGCACAACATCTCGGAACTCTGCGACGCCTGTCTGCATCTGATCAAGACGCCGGACGCGCGCGATGACACGTTGCTGAACTACGTGCCCGGCCCTGACTTCCCGACCGGAGGCGTGATTGTCGAGCCGCCCGAGAACATCGCGCAAGCCTATCGAACTGGCCGAGGCTCGTTCCGGCTACGCTGCAAGTACGAGGTTGAGGATCTGGGGCGCGGCCAATGGCAGATCATCGTCACCGAGATTCCTTATCAGGTTCAGAAGTCCAAGCTGATCGAGAAGATCGCCGAGCTAATCCAGACCAAGAAAATCCCGATCCTCGCCGATGTACGCGATGAATCCGCCGACGATATCCGCCTGATCCTCGAGCCGCGCTCCAAGAATGTGGACCCCGAGGTGCTGATGGGCATGCTTTATCGCAACTCGGACCTTGAGGTGCGGTTCAGCCTGAACATGAACGTGCTGATCGACGGGGTGACGCCCAAGGTCTGCTCGATGAAGGAAGTGCTGCGCGCGTTTCTAGATCACCGACAAGAGGTGCTGCTGCGCCGCTCGCGCCACCGCATGGCCAAGATCGACCACCGGCTGGAAGTGTTGGAGGGCTTTATCGTTGCCTTCCTGAACCTCGACCGTGTGATAGACATCATCCGCTATGACGATGACCCCAAGGCCGCGCTGATGCGCGAGGATTGGGGGATCGACCACATCCGCGCCACCAGCGAGGCCGACTATGTCTCACCCAAACCGGGCGAGGGCGAGTTGTCCGAGGTTCAGGTTGACGCGATCCTCAACATGCGCCTGCGCAGCCTGCGCCGTCTGGAAGAGATGGAGCTGGTTCGAGAACGCGATGAGTTGATGCTGGAACGTGCCAACCTCGAAGACCTGTTGGCCGACGAAGGCCTGCAATGGGCCAGGATTGCCGAGCAGTTGAAAGAGACGAAAAAGACCTTCGGCAAAGATTACGAAGGCGGCGCGCGCCGCACGCGGTTCGCCGAAGCGGGTGAGGTCGAAGAAGTGCCGCTTGAGGCGATGATCGACCGCGAACCGATCACGGTCGTCTGCTCTCAGATGGGTTGGATTCGCGCCATGACCGGTCATATCGACCTGACCCGTGAATTGAAGTTCAAGGATGGCGATGGGCCGCGCTTTATCTTCCATGCGGAAACGACCGATCGGTTGCTGGTCTTCGCTTCGAACGGGCGGTTCTATACAGTCAGCGCGGCCAACCTGCCCGGCGGGCGGGGTATGGGCGAACCCCTGCGCCTGATGGTCGACTTGCCGAACGAGGCAGGGATCATCGATATCCTGATTCACAAGCCGGGGCGCAAGCTGCTGGTGGCTTCGGATGCGGGCAACGGGTTTATGGTGCCCGAAGATGACGTGCTGGCGCAGACGCGAAACGGCAAGCAGGTGCTGAACGTCAAGGACAACGAAACAGCAGTGATCTGTATACCGGTCGAGGGCGACCACGTTGCAATCGTGTCCCAGAACGGCAAGTTCCTTGTCTTTCCGATCGAGGAATTGCCCGAAATGACCCGCGGCAAGGGCGTGCGCCTGCAAAAATACAATATGGCACGCGGGCGACAGGGGACGCTGGAGCTGGATGGCGGTCTGTCTGACATCACCACCTTCAACTGGGAGGAAGGCCTGAAATGGTCCATGGGGGGCGACAAGACCCGGCATGAGGCAGATATGTCCCAATGGCTGTCCAAGCGCGCCAGCGTAGGGAAAAAAGCGCCCTATGGTTTCCCGCGGGACTATAAGTTTTCGTGATCCGGCCCCGGTTGCGGTAGAAATCCACCGATACGGCTTGGCACAACCCGTATCGGTGCGCTAGACCAAAGAAAAACAGGCCTATCGAGACGAGATATGTTGCGCATTCTGACCCTGATCACCGGATTGGCCCTGATGGGCGCTTGCACCCAGACACAGGTTTATGAACCGCCCGAGTCACTGGGGGAATTTCGCCTCGTGAAGATAGTTTCGTTTGCAGACAACGCTAAACAGGGGCCGATTTCCAGGGATGCTACTCCGCAAGAATGGACAGACGCTTTGGAGCAAGCCATCGACATTCGATTAGGGCGGTATGAGGGCTCACAGCGTTACATTATTGGTATAAGCCTTGAAGGCTATATGTTGGGGCCGCCGGGTATCGTTGTTTACAATCCAAGAAGTGCAGCGATCGTACTCGTTAATGTTTATGACTACGACACGAAGAAATTCTTGGCTAAGCAAAAACAGTTCACTGTTCTTGAAGATACTACGAAAGAAACAGCCCTTATTGGTTCAGGGCGGGTCAGAACCAAGGAAGAGCAGTTGAGCGGACTATCGTTGAAAGTCGCTGACGAAATCGAAGAATGGCTGGCTGAGGAACACAAAGAGAATGGCTGGTTCGACAAGCGGCCTGACCTGATCGAACTGCCGGATTCCGATAGCTGACGCAAAATCCGGCGGGATAAGCGCATTTCCCTCAGGATGTGCTTGATTTTCCCCTTTGAACCAAATATCTCGCGCGCGCAGATAGTAACCCGGGACCAAGGGTCCCCCAAATCGCAAAAGGGCGCCTGAGGAATGGCAAAGGAAAAGTTTGAGCGTAATAAGCCGCACGTCAACATCGGCACGATTGGGCATGTTGACCACGGCAAGACGACGCTGACCGCAGCGATCACCAAGTATTTCGGTGACTTCAAGGCGTATGACCAGATTGACGGCGCGCCGGAAGAGAAAGCCCGCGGCATCACCATCTCGACCGCGCATGTGGAATACGAGACCGACGCGCGCCACTATGCGCATGTCGACTGCCCCGGCCACGCCGACTACGTCAAGAACATGATCACCGGTGCTGCTCAGATGGACGGCGCGATCCTGGTTGTGAACGCCGCGGACGGCCCGATGCCGCAGACCCGCGAGCACATCCTGCTGGGCCGCCAGGTTGGTATCCCGAAGATGGTCGTGTTCATGAACAAAGTTGACCAGGTTGACGACGAAGAGCTGCTGGAACTGGTGGAAATGGAAATCCGCGAGCTGC
>NZ_JBQERN010000011.1:0-122216 GCF_056535105.1 Ruegeria sp. O5
CGCCCGCCGGCACCTGAAACCATCATCCCGATGGATCACAGGCCGATGATGCACTAACAATCAACTTGGACCAGTCAGATGAGGCTGCTCAGAAGCACGGACACGCAGCCTAGTCCGTGACATTCAGAGCGAATTGAACCGCGTCGGATGCAGTGCGGGCGCGGCGGACGGCGTTGCAGGTCCTCGCACTAGAGCGGCATATACCAGATACCGGAACGCCCGAAAAAACCTGGGGCTTCCGGCGGAAGGTCTGATCCAACAACAGACCCTCATTGCGCTTAAAAAAGAACCGGGTCGCGTTTGCAAGGAAGTTGCGGTTGCCGTAGGTTTAGACGGTGATTACGTCATCTCCATTCGGCGTAGATGGGATGATGACTATTGGCAGACTGCAACGCGCGGCGACGAATCCTACTACCCCGGAAAAATCGAACCACTCGCGTCATTGCGGATCAATCGGAAAGGCAGCAAAGTGACTCTGGTGTCCGCCCAAGCGTTTACCGGAGGCGGTCCGTGGTTCAAGGATTTCCAGGGGTCATTGGATGACAACGGTCAACTGAAACTCCGTTTCACCCTAAGCTCACATTTTGGTCCACCGGTGACGCCCTACAAGGTTCGAATTGATGTAAAATTGCCTCAAGGACTGCAACCCAACCGACGCCTCGTGTATGAGCCACGACGTATCGACGGTCAGTTTTTCCTGAATTTCCTGGTTAGGCGTGCGAACTAGCTTCCAACGGAAATCCCAAGATGACGAGGGTCGACAAGAGCGGCATGAATACCAAGCTGCGTGCCGTTTGCGCCAAAGTTGCAGAGACCGTTTTCCTCTACTACGAAGTCGGCAATCGGCTTGAGAGCCGTTGAAAATAGAATATCCACTAAATCAACTGAAGTAGCTGCATGTTGTTGTAGAATTCCGTACTCTGCCATGAGGTCGGTGATATTGGAAGGTGGTGGGCGGGATCACAGCGAACGGCAGCTATGCGGGCTTCACCACCAGCATTCGGCTTTGACGCTAAAGGTCCGGTATGGGGCGCTCACAAACTTCTCGATTTAGATGTGGAATTTTGAGATATTCCATGCCAAATCGACCTGAAGACGTCGAGGCACACAATCAGCATGCCGCCTTACATAGCCTCCAACGTATGGGCGAGGCCATTTCTGATGTGATCTTCCAACAGTTTCTTGGCTGTATCAGCGTCTTTGGCCAACGCGGCATCGAACATGCGTTTGTGTTCTTGGGCTGCAACCTCACCTCGGTAGGTCAGTACGAGCATCTGATAACGAAGGTACTTGTCATAAATGATTGAGTGAAGGGATAAGAGGTTCTTGGAATTACAGGCTGCAATCATCGCTTGATGAAACTCTGAATCGTACCTCTTCCAGGTTTCCTTTTCAGAGTCATCTCCCTTGAGAAGCCGTTGCTCCATCAAATGCAGCTTGTGATGCGCAGCGACCAGATTGCCTTCCCAGTCCGTGTCGCCATTCGCAATGGACAACTCCAACGCGTGGCATTCCAGCAGAACGCGCAGTTCTGAAATCTCGGTCAGGTCTTCTCGTGAAACTGGCGTGACCAGGAAACCCCGTTGCTCAGGAGCTTCGACAAATCCGTCGCTGGCGAGCCTGTTCAGCGTTTCACGAAGTGTCGAAAGGCTTGCCGAGTAGCGTTCCTTCAAGGCGTCCAGCTTCAGTTTGGAGCCGGGCTGCAGCTCCCCGAAGATGATGTCCCGCTTGATGCGCTGATAGGTGCTTGCACCTATCGTAGACGGCTGTTTCGCCATGCGTTTCACCCGATATTTTTGGTTTCCTCGTTCAATTAGCATTTTTTAGAGACATCAGCAATCCAAACTGATGTATGGTATAAATAAAAATATCATACATTATTGCGGAATCGCGAAAACCCCAATACGGTCGTGGCCAAATTGGGCAAGGCAGCCTGATCGCAATCAACGGTTTCGGGATTTTCCGGACCCTCCGGAAGGAAGCAAAGTGTCTAAGAACTTTCGCATTGCCATTGTCGGCATTGGTCTTGTTGGACGCCGCCACGCAGACGCTATCCTAGCGTTGCGCCATGTTGATCTCGTTGCGGTAGTCGACCCCAGTGATGAAGGTCGTGCTTACGCCGTTGAGCACGGGGTCGCATGTTACGAGACCCTCGAGAAAATGTTTGCAAATCAGACTCCAGACGGAGCTGTTCTTGCGACCCCGACCACACTTCATGTTGAACAAGGCCTCACGTGTGTTCGACACGGTTGTCCTGTTCTTGTCGAAAAGCCGATCGCCGTAGAAGCCACCGCTGCACTTGAGCTTGTTCAAGCTGCGGAGAAGGCCAATGTGCCACTGATGGTCGGCCATCATCGCAGACACAATCCTCTGATCAGGTCGGCTAAGGAAGCCATTGTCGATGGAAAAATTGGAGATGTGCGCGCTGTCCATGCGAATTGCTGGTTCTATAAGCCAGACGAGTATTTTGATGCTGCGCCCTGGAGAAAGAAACCCGGTGCAGGGCCCATCTCGGTCAATCTTGTCCACGATGTGGATCTGCTGCGGTACCTGGCCGGAGAAGTCATGACCGTACAGGCGCGGTCGGCTGCATCGCAGCGGGGTTACGACAACGAAGACGTTGCTGGTGCGCTGTTGACGTTTGAAAGCGGGGCGATAGGGACCATAAGTGTGTCCGACAGCATCGTTGCTCCATGGAGCTGGGAGATGACGTCTCAGGAATATCCAATCTATCCTTCGACCACAGAGAGTAGCTATATGATCGGTGGCTCTCATGGTTCGTTGTCCGTTCCCGATCTTCGCCTGTGGAGTTACCAGAGTGAGCAACGGGACTGGTGGACGCCTATCTCATCGACCGCGCTGAAGAAGGGTGCGTCTGACCCTTTGGTCAATCAGCTCAGGCACTTTATTGAAGTAGCCCGGCACGAAGCAGTGCCGATTGTGTCTGGATGGGAAGGTTTCAGAACGCTTCAAGTTATTGAAGCTATTCAGAATTCTTGCAGAACAGGTGAAACGGTCAGGATCAAAAACTTACAAAAAACACCAATGGTAGATATGACAGTAGTATAAAATATCAGATATTTTGCAAAAAATCTTGCAAACTTTCCAAAATAGGTCAAAACTCTGAATCGCAAAAAAGAAGCATCATGATGTCTCAGGGAGGAGCAAAGTGATTACCAAACTTACCCGCCGGGCTGCTGTATCAGCCCTTGTTGCAACCGGTGTTCTGTTTGGCGCGACAAGCGGTGCGCTGGCGGAAGACAAAGTGCAACTTCGCCTCGCAACATCAGGATCGGAGACCGACCAGCGCTCGGTGGCTATGGCCGAGATTTTCGCGCCGATGGTCGCCGATTTCGCAAGCTACGAGCCCAGCTATAATGGAACCATCTTTGCCCAAGGCACCGAGTTGGATGCCATCAGCCGGGGTAACCTGGAAATGTCGATCACCTCGGCGCAGGAACTGGCACAGTTCTTCCCCGAGTTTTCGATCTTTACCGCAGGTTATGTCCACCAGGACGCAGCGCATCAGGTGGCTGTCTTCAACGATCCCTTGATGGATGCCTTTAAGCAGAAGGCCGAAGAAGAATTAGGCGTCAAACTGCTGTCGGTCATGTATCTGGGCCGTCGTCAGGTGAACCTGCGCCAGCCCAAGGATGAGCTGACAGTCACGACACCCGCAGATTTGGAAGGCGTGAATCTGCGGATGCCGGGCACCGACGCATGGCAGTTCCTTGGCAAGGCGCTGGGTGCCGCGCCGACACCGATGGCCTTCTCCGAAGTCTATACCGCGCTGTCGACCGGTGCCGTTGACGGGCAGGATAACCCGTTGCCGACCGTCGTCGACGCCAAGTTCTATGAAGTGACCAATCAGATCGTCCTGACATCGCATCTGGTCGACCTGAACTATATCGCCATCGGCAAAGAGGTTTGGGACGGGCTGACACCGGAACAGCAAGCCAAGGTTCAGGAAGCTGCGGACGCAGCAGCTGAATCAGGCCGCCAGAAGCAGCTTCAGAAAGAAGAGGATCTTGTCAGCTTCCTGAAAGAGCAGGGCATGGAGATTTACGAACCCGA
Source organism: Ruegeria sp. O5 (assembly GCF_056535105.1). NCBI lineage: Bacteria > Pseudomonadati > Pseudomonadota > Alphaproteobacteria > Rhodobacterales > Roseobacteraceae > Ruegeria > Ruegeria sp. O5. The sequence continues at coordinate 4,075 of NZ_JBQERN010000011.1, forward strand.
TCTCGCTGCGTTCCGCGATCAGGTACAGTCTATGTATCTGGACAGCGAATTCGCTGGCTCATGGCCCGAAGGCGTTCTGGATCAGATCAACGCTCTGGGCAACTGAACCCAGTAAGACAGGGGAGGGAGAACCATAATGAAGGCCTTTATGAAGGGGTTCTCCCGACTGACCGAAGCGATTGCCGGCGGGATGCTGGCGGCAATCTTCCTTATCTTCCTTCTCCAAATTCTACTACGGTACTTCTTCACCCCAGCAGGCTGGACGCTGGAATTGATCGGCATTCTTTGGGTCTGGGTGATTTTCTTCAGCTGCGCTTTCATCGTGCGCGAACGGGATCACGTGAAGTTCGACATCATCTATCTTTCGGTGCCGATGCGCGTACGGCAGGTCTTTGCGATGCTGGCGGCCGCAGCGATCGTAGTCGGTATGCTCTACAGCTTCCTTCCGACGTGGGACTACATCGACTGGATGAAAATCCGCAAGACATCGACTGTCCGCAATCCGTTCTCCGGTGAGAAGATTCCGCTGCGCACAGTATTCTCGATTTACGCGGTATTCATGCTGGTCGTCGCAGCGCGCTACGCGTGGCTATTCTTCGACGTCATGCGCAATGGCCCACCAAAGACAGAGTTGGAACTGGTCGTTGGGTACAACGTGGTTGACGATCATCCCCGTGTCGACGTCGAAAAGGATGAGGAAGTTAAGAAATGAGTTTTGAACTTCTTTCCTGCCTGCTCGCTCTCTTTCTTCTGGCAGGCATCGGGACACCTATCGGCTATTCCATCCTCCTGGCCTCATTAGTGTACCTGGGCACGGCCGGACTGGACGTCGCCCTCGCGGGCGAGAAGATCCTGCAAGGTTTTTACAAAAGCACGATCCTGCTTGCCGTGCCTTTGTTCATCGTCGCCGCGAATATCATGAACGCTGGATCGATCACGGACCGTCTTTTGAACTTCTGCGTCGCTGCTGTCGGTCGTTTCAAGGGCGGCCTCGGGCACGTAAACGTGGTGGCGTCACTGATCTTTTCGGGTATGTCCGGCTCGGCCGTCGCGGATGCTGCGGGGATCGGGAAGATCATCATTGAAATGATGACCAAGGATGGCCGCTACAGCCGAGGCTACGCAGCTGCAATCACGGCGGCGTCGGCAACGATCGGCCCTATTATTCCGCCCTCTATCCCGATGGTTTTGTACGCGCTCGTTTCCAAGGCCTCCATCGGGTCGCTGTTCCTAGCCGGTATTCTGCCGGGCCTGATCATGGGCGTCGTCCTCATGGCGATGAACTATTATCTGGCCGGAAAGCGGAACTTTGCATTGGAAGAACCTGTTCCACTGCGCGAGTTGCCGGCTAAAACCGCCAACGCATTTCCGGCACTGCTGATGCCCGCAATCCTGCTCTACGGCATATATGGGGGCGTCACCACTCCGACTGAAGCTGCCGCCGTAGCTGCATTCTACGCCCTGCTACTGGCAGCGTTGTTCTACCGAGCGCTGACCTTCCGCGGCCTTTATCAGGTGTTCGTCGATAGTGCGCGCTCTTCCGCAGCCGTCGGGGTTGTCATTGGTGGCGCGTTCATTCTGAACTTCATCGTCATCCAGGAACAAATACCGCAGTCTATCTCGGCGCTGCTGGAGGGTTCCGATGTTAGCCCGATTGTGTTCCTGATCCTCGTAAACCTGCTGATCCTCGCGCTGGGATGCGTGTTAGACGCAACAACGATCATCCTGGTGATTGTGCCCCTGTTCATTCCAACCTGCGAGGCGCTTGGGATTGATCTGGTGCATTTCGGGGTGCTGGTCGTCGTGAACTCGATGATCGGTCTGATCACGCCGCCCTATGGCATTCTGCTCTTTGTGATCAACGCCGTGACGGACATTCCGCTACGCGAAATCATCTCGGAAATCTGGGCCTTCCTCGCGGTTCTCATCTTCGCCCTGGTGATCATGATACTGATGCCTGATTTGGTCCTGTGGTTGCCGCGTATGTTTGGATATCAGGGATAATGTGCCTCTCGGTTTCGACAACGTCGATCCCCGGTGATCTGGCCGAAAAACTAAGCACTATCGCTGACGCGGGATTCGGGGGTGTCGAATTACACGAACCGGACTTGACCGCTTTTGACGGGCCGCCATCGCAAATTCGGAACATTGCATCAGATCTCGGCCTGAAGATTTGCCTGCTGCAACCTTTCCATAACCTTGAAGGTCAGTCTGGCGGCGGACGGGAGCGCGCCTTTGATCGACTGAAGCGCAAACTCGACCTGATGAGCGAATTGGGTACGGATCTGCTGCTAATCGGGTCCGCATTCGAGGTCGATGCCGCTGCGACCGAAGAACAGGTAATCGCAGATCTTGGCGAGGCGGCCGAAATAGCAAAGGCATTGGGGTTGCGTCTGGCCTATATGGGCTTGCCATGGTCGGATCTTATTCACTCGGATGAACAGGCGTTAGGCGTCGTTGAAGCTATCGACAGCCCTTATTTGGGGTTGGCCTTGAATTCCTTCTTCTCGCTTGCCGACGGGTCCAAACCAGCCCGCCTTCGGGACATTCCCGGAGATCGGCTGTTCCATGTGCAGCTATCCGATGCACCCCGACTTGAGATGGATATTCGCAGGCTCAAACGGCACTTTGGGCTTCTGCCGGGGCTTGGGTCGCTGAACCTTGCGGGCTTTGTGCGGGTGTTGTCCCGCGCTGGGTACAAGGGGCCTTGGTCTATTGCGCGTGTCAATGAAGCAGCTCCTCAACCCGGTGGCCTGACACTGGCCCGAGACAGCTACAGGTCGCTGGTGAACCTGTTAGATGAGGTTTCCCGGACCGAACCGGGAACAGATTTCGGCATCCCGGACCTGCCGGAACGCGTCTATGCGTCAGGCTTCGAATTCGTCGAATTTACAGCCGACGAAACAAGCGGCGCGCAGCTGGCAGATATGCTGTCAGCAATGTGTTTTCGAATGGAGCGAAAACACGTAACCAAGTCCGTCGAGCTGTGGCGGCAGGGCGCGATAAACATCGTTGTAAATACCGAAAAGGAAGGTTTCGCCCATTCGGCGTTCCTGGGTCACGGCCCCTCCGTGTGTGACATGGGGTTGCGTGTCAAAGATGCGGATCAGACGGTTCAGCGAGCGACCGCGTTGGGCGCGCCGAATTTCTCACAGCCGGTAGGGACTGGGGAACTGGACATCCCGGCCATCCGAGGTGTTGGTGGCAATGTTGTCCATTTCATAGATGAGAAATCCGATCTGCATCGGGTTTGGGACATCGAGTTCGAGCCAGTCGCCAAGACCAAAGCGATCCAGCCTGCTGGTCTGCGCCGCATCGACCATCTGGCGCAGACGATGCGTAACGATGAGATGCAAAGCTGGCTGCTCTATTACATTTCGACTTTTGAGATGGCAAAATCTCCGATCGTGAACGTTGCCGACCCTTCAGGTGTTGTGCAAAGCCAAGCCATCGAGAGCCCCGAGGGCGAAGTGCGTTTAAACCTGAATGGTGCAGTTGGGCGTCGAACACTGGCGGCTTCATTCCTTGAAGACGGTTTTGGTGCCGGTGTTCAGCACATAGCCTTCCAGTCGGACGACATATTTGAAACCTCAGCCCAATTGCGGAAGTCCGGCTTTCCCAGCCTGTCCATCCCAGAAAACTACTACGCTGATCTGCAAGCGACATTCGGGTTAAGTGAAGACCTGATCGCCCAAATGCGCAGGGATAACATTCTCTACGACCGCGCAGCGGGTTCCGAGTATTTTCAGATCTACAGCCGACCTATCTTTAACGGCTTCTTCTTTGAAATTGTTGAGCGCCGATCTGGCTATTCCGGCTATGGCGCGCGCAATGCTGCGTTCCGATTGGCGGCCCAAGCGCGACACCACATGGCGGAAGGAACAACCTGAAATGAAGGCGGCACTAATCGGCCAAGGTATTGCTGGCTCCATGACGCCTGAGATGCACGAGGCAGAAGGTCGGGCGCAGGGTATCGATCTGAGCTACGGTAGGATCGACACTGCAAAAGAGCCATTTCGTGGAATGTCGGTCGCTGATTTACTGCATTATTCCGTTGAATTAGGCTGCGCGGCGGTCAACGTGACGCATCCCTACAAAGCATCAGTCATTGATCATCTTGATGAGCTTACCAAGACTGCTGAGGAGCTTCAAGCTGTCAACGCGGTGGTTTTTTGTGACGACCGAATGGTTGGCCACAACACCGACTACATAGGTTTCCACAGTGCCTTCGGAGATTCTTTGGGATCATCGAAGACTGAAACGGTTCTCATGTTTGGTGCTGGTGGCGCGGGCAGTGCAGTCTCTTTGGCTTTGCTTGATTCAGGTGTTCGAGACCTGGAGATTATTGATCCTGACCTCCGCCGAGCGCAGGCGCTGGTCAGTCGACTAGAGGTCTTGCGCCCTTACGCAAAGATTCAGGGTTCCCCTTCGATTTCGTTGGATCGGATCGAACTTGTGGACGGAGTGGTCAACGCAACACCACTTGGAATGGACAAGTACCCCGGAACAGTCATTGAACCATCCCTGTTGCGGCCCGATGCATGGGTGGCAGACATCGTATATTTCCCGCTTGAGACACACCTACTGAGCAGGGCCCGCGCAACTGGGTTGAAAGTGATGAATGGTGCTGGAATGGCGGTTCATCAGGCTGCAGCGTCTTTTGAAATCTTCACCGGCTGCACCGCCTCAATCAGTCGCCTTCAAAACGTTTTCGATTCACTTCGTCAGCAGCGCATGCGCGAGTTTAGAGGTGCAACGGTATGACAAACGACGAACAAGCAATCCGCCAATGGTGGCGCACATCCATCATTGACATGAAACCCGGCAAGATCGCGTTTCGTGGCAACGCAATAGAGGATCTGATCGGGAACGTTTCTTTCCCGCAGATGATCTGGCTGATGGTGCGGGGCGATCTGCCCAGCGACGCACAAGCGCGTCTGTTCGAAGCCGCTTTGGTCGCAGGCGTGGATCACGGCCCACAGGCCCCCTCAATCGCGGCGGCGCGCATGGCTGCCACCTGCGGGGTAGGTCTCAATAATGCGATGGCGACTGCGGTGAACATGCTGGGCGATGTGCATGGCGGAGCAGGCGAACAATGCGCCGAGCTTTACTATGATATCTCGGAACGCGTGAATGCTGGGGCATCGCTGATTAATGCTGTTCAGGACGGTCTGGACAGCTGGCGCGAGACGTACGGCAAGATCGTCTCGGGCTTTGGCCACCGTTTTCACAAGCCCGTCGACCCGCGCGCGCCCCGGCTGATGCAACTTGTTCGTGATGCGGCGGCAGAAGGCACAGTATCTGGCCGGTTTGCCGATATCGGAGAAGAGGTTCGCGCCGAACTCGGCCGTCAACGCGGCGGTCGGCCAATTGCCATGAATATTGACGGCGCGACAGCTGTGATCTTCTGCGAACTTGGCTTTCCCGCGCCCTTGTCGCGGGGGTTGTTCTGCCTATCCCGCTCGGTCGGAATACTTGCCCACGCCTGGGAGCAGACGAGCCAGGGCGGTCGGAACAAAGGGCCCATGCCCCCGAATTACTTACCTCTCTACGAAGACAGGAATGATGACACGTGAGACATCGAAATCCTTCCGGGTCGGCCTTATCGGTTGTGGTCGTATCAGCGATATCTATCTAAAAACGCTATCCAAATTCTCAAACGTCGAGGTCGTGGCTTGTGCAAGCCTTGATCCTTCGGAAAGCCGCGCCAAAGCAGATCAATACGGTGTCGCCCAGGCCTGCACACCAGATGAAGTGTTTGACGATCCGACGATTGACTGCGTTCTGAATCTGACAATTCCGGCGGCGCATGCGGAAATCAGTTTGCGCGCGTTGGAGGCCGGCAAGCACGTCTATTCCGAGAAGCCGCTGGTTATGAATCGAACGGACGGAAAGGCGATCCTGCACACTGCCACTGAAAAGGGGCTACTGGTCGGTTGCGCACCCGACACGTTTCTGGGCGGTCGTTGGCAGACCGTTCGGCGCTTGATCGATGAAGGCGCTATCGGGAAACCAACAGGGATTTTTGCCCATGTCGGGACCCACGGGACGGAGCGCCACCATCCCAACCCGGATTTCTACTATAAGGCGGGTGGTGGGCCAATGCTGGACCTTGGGCCGTACTACCTGACCGCCATGATCTACTGCCTTGGACCCGTTGACCGGGTTGCCGGAATGGCTCGGCGCACGTTTGACAAAAGGATGATCGAAAACGGCCCTCGCAACGGCGAATGGATGAATGTCGAGGTGGACACGCACTCCCTAAGCCTGCTGCAGTTCTCTTCCGGAGCAATAGGGTCGATGACCATGAGCTTCGACGTCTGGGACAGCGAAACTCCGCGGTTCGAGATCTATGGTGAAAACGGAACCATCAGCATCCCTGACCCTGACCCGGTTCATGGCGCCAACATCTTTCAGGGGGATGTCTGGCTGAAAACGCGGGAGACCTCACGCTGGTCTCATCAGCCCCGTCCAACCGGTCGTGAAGACTGGCAGGTTGTTGAAAACAGACATGGGTTTAACGAAGATAGCCGCGGGCTCGGCCTTTTGGACCTCGCCCTGGCGGCACAAGAAGGACGCCAACCCCGTGCAAGTGGAGCGCTTGCTTACCACGTTTTCGAGGTCATGGACGCAATTGAACGGGCGCCAAAATTCGGCGCCTATCAGACGATAGAAAGCCGGTGCGCGGCTCCGGAGCCTTTGCCGGTCGATTTTCTGAACGGTGAGAGGAAGGAGTCGGCCCATGCCGATTGAGACACTCGACTTTGCCCAGCCATTCTTTCGCGTCCAGCACATAACTGACGAGCGCAGAATTTCTATCGAGGGTCGCGCCATCGTCCTTAACCTTGGGGGGCGAAATTTCTCTGTCGAGGATCAGACCATTGCACCGCTTTCCTCTGTGATCGTGCAAGACAGCACGCTTAGCGGCGTGGAACGTGCAGTCATTGTCCACGGTTTCGACGCCCATTCCAATGACAACGAGTTGTTCGCATGGGTGAAAGATACATGGCCATCTGCTTTTGATGTTCGCCAAGAGGAGCGTCTGCGTGGCGTCAGCCACTACATGTCGCCGAAGGTCTTCGTGGGTAACGTTGGACTGACCATGTACCATTCCGGCTCGGTCCCTTTGAATGTCGGATTGCATAAGGATCATCCGTTCTGCCCGGTACCTGGGTTTCGCGAAGTGCATACGCAGATCGTTGGCTTCGGCAAAATGCAGCAATGTCGCGAACGGGATGTCGAGACCCTGTATCTCGAAGAATTCATGGCCCCGGGCGCGACCCACAAACCTATGTATGACGCCGAAGGCAATTATCCCTGGCATCAATACGAGACGATCACCCCCGGTATCTTCATGGCGGTGGAAATACTATCCGAGGGCGAACTGGTCCCGGAAATGGAGGTTGAGAATGGCTGAGAGACTTTTACCCGAAGACCTGAAGTTCGACGGCCCTTTCCCCCGCTTGTCTCGCCGTTTGCGGTTGGGCGTTGTTGGTGGAGGACGGATCTCTGTCACGCAAGCATCATCCGCGCGGATGACCGACCGGTGGGAGGTCGTCGCAGGAGCACTCAGTTCTGACACAGCGCGCAGTAAGGCGCGTGGGGCCGAGTGGTTCCTGCCGGCCGAACGGTGCTACGCGTCGTTCGAGGAGATGGCACAGGCCGAGGCGGCGCGCCCAGATGGCGTAGATGCCGTCATGATCACGACCCCAAACCACGTTCATTTCGGCGTGGCCAAAGCGTTTCTGGAAGCGGGCATTGACGTGTTGTGCGACAAGCCCCTGACCAACGAAGTGGCCGAGGCCGAGGGGCTTGAGGAGATTACCGCGCGCACGGGACACATCTTTGCTGTCGGTTATGTGATGTCATGTTTTCCGGTGATACGGCAGGCCAAGCAGATCGTGGCCGACGGGGGCATCGGCAAAATCAACCAGATCCATGTCGAGTTCATGCAAGACTGGATGACGCCCGAAGATGTGGCCGATGCGCCTCATGTAAAGTGGCGGCTGGACCCCAAGATTTCTGGTCCAACCAGCTGTGTCGGCGATATCGGCACCCATGCCGCGCATCTCGCCAGTTTTGTTTCCGGCCTGCCCTTGACCGACCTGCGGGCCGAGTTTCATGTCTGCGGCGCGCCAAAGCCTTTGGAAGACACGGTGTTCATGTTCACCCGTTACCAAAATGAAGTCCCCGGAACCTTGATGGCAACACGCCTTGCCCCCGGAAACCGGGGTGGGTTGCGCCTGCGCATATTCGGGAACGAAGGAGGCCTCGAGTGGGACCTAGAGAACTCGGAGCGGCTGAAATTCAATCGGTTTGGTGAACCGGATCAAATCATCAGCCGAGGTCTCGGGCATGGTATCGGACCCGGCGCAGAACGTTTGATCCGTACCGCGCGCGGCTTCCCTGAAGGGATTATCGAAGCCTGGGCCAACCTCTATACGGAACTTGCGATGGCCGTAGCCGCGCGTCGGGATGGCGTTACCGTTCCGGCCGATTGGCTTGCTTATCCCAGTGTCGAACAAGGCGCAGACGGTGTTCGATTCATTGACGCCTCTGTGCGCTCTCACCAGTCCGGAGGGGACTGGGTCACTCTCTAAGGGTCTGCCTACACGAATGTAATACACGCCCGGGCCGTTGCCCGGGCGTTTTCATTTCCTGTTCAGTATTAAAGTTGATATTTTAAAAAATAACAGATATTTTTGACTACGTGTGATGAATTTTAGATTCGCAGACACGTGGAGCTGTCGTTCATGGTGAAACCCGAAGAGGCTGGCGCAAGCCCCTCTCTCTACTCCTTGGCGCATCTGACGCTGATTGGCTGTACGCCGCCCGAGTTGGTCTATATCGCCGCACGGGCCGGTTACGATGCCGTCAGCCCCCGATTCATTCCGATGCATGTGCCCGGCGAATTCACTCAATCCCCAATCGACAAGGCACAGGTGCAGGCCACCAAAACGGCTCTCTCTACCACCGGATTGAAGGTCCTTGATGTCGAGCTTGCACGCATCACCGAAGATGTCGATCCACGCAGTTTTGAGCCTTCTCTTGAGATTGGCGGGGAGTTGAGCGCCAAACGCATGATTATGAGCGCGTGGACAAACACCCGCGATGATCGTGACTTTCTGATCGACGTCTATTCCGAAACCTGCGAACTGGCAGCGCCCTACGGATTAACGGTGGACTTGGAGTTCCCGAGCTTCTCCCGCTTGCGCACGCTGGATGAAGCACTGGACATTGTCCGCGCCTCTGATCAGCCCAACGGCGGTATTCTGGTCGATACGCTCTACCTGCACCTCAGCCGCGTAGATCTTGGTGAGCTGTTGCACGTTCCCTCGGACCTGTTTCACTTCCTGCATATCTCTGATTGCCTGCCCGGCATCGCCGATACGCGTGAGGGCATGATCCAACTGGCCCGCGATGCGCGGCTATATCCCGGTGAGGGATGGATCGATTTCACAGGCATCATCGAACGGATGCCACCCGTCGACTATTCCATCGAACTGCCCAACCAAAGCCGCGTGGCCGAGTTGGGATATGAAGAACACGCGCGTCGCTGTCTCAGCCACGCCAAGCGAACATTCGGCGAGGCGCGGTCACAGCGTCGTATGCCCGATGCTGCAATTCCAAAACACCAAGAGGATCATCATGGGCAAAGAGCTCACTGAAAACGACCGCAACATGGCGGCCGATATGCTGGCACGCGCCCGCGCTGCCATGGCCGAGATCGAGGATTGGGATCAGGGCAGGTTGGACCGCCTGTCTCAGGCCATTGCATGGTATGCGGGGAACGAGAAAACCTTCACGAGTCTGGCCCAGCAAGGCGTGGACGAAAGCGGTATCGGAGATCGCGAAGGGCGTCCTGCCAAGCGATTTAAGATTCACATGGTGTTGCGTGACGTCTTGCGGACACCATCGACCGGGATCGTCGAAGTAGACGAAGAAAAGGGTCTGGTAAAATATGCCAAGCCTGCCGGTGTGATCGCATCTTTGATTCCGATGACCAATCCAGCGATGACACCACCGGTGACCGGTGTTTCCGCCGCCAACGCCCGGAATGCTGTTATCTTCAGTCCGCATCCGCGAACCGCTCATACCACCTTCGAGATGGTCGAGGTCATGCGAGCGGCCTGCCGTGCCGCTGATGCCCCCGAGGATCTGTTTCAATCCATTCGCAAACCGTCGATCCCATTGACGCAACATTTGATGGAGATCTGTGATCTGACGCTGGCAACGGGCGGCAAGCCCATGGTCAAAGCGGCGTACAGTTCAGGGCGCCCGGCCTTTGGCGTCGGCGCGGGCAATTCATCCATCGTCATCGATGAGACTGCCGACCTGGACATCGCCGCTCAGAACACACGAATTTCCAAGACGTCTGACTTTGGTTCGGGTTGTTCGGCCGACGGTAACATCATCATCCAGCGCTCGGTTTACGACGATATGGTCAAGGCGCTTGAGGCCGAAGGTGGATACCTGTGTTCGACCAAAGAGAAGGCCATGCTCGAAGCTGCCATGTGGGATGAGAAAGGAAACCGTACCTTCCCGACTATCGCCTGTCCGCCTCAGCAAACGGCCAAGGTCGCCGGTTTCTCGATCCCCGAAGATCGCAAGTTCCTGATGGTTGAAAATCAGGGGCAAATCGGGCCGCAGCACAAGTTCTCGAAGGAAAAACTGACCACGCTGATGGCGCTATATCACTTTGACACTTTCGATGACGCGCTGGAAACGGTCAGCCAGATTTACAACACCGGAGGCAAGGGCCATTCCTGCGGCATCTACAGCCACAATGACGATCACATCGACCGGTTGGCGCGCCTGGCTCCGGTCAGCCGCATGATGGTGCGACAGCCTCAGTCCAAGGCCAATGCGGGTGCCTGGACCAATGGCATGCCTATGACCAGCAGCCTAGGTTGCGGCATCTGGGGCGGCAACATTACCAATGAAAATGTCACCATGAAACACATGATGAACTACACCTGGGTCAGCCGTCCCATCCCCGAGGATCGCCCCTCGGAGCCGGACCTGTTCGGTGAGTTCTACGGACAGGAGGTCGCGTGATGGACGGAGCGAAACTGGAAGGCAAAACCGTTGCCGAACACATCGTCGACTTTCTCGAACGTCGCGAGGTCAAGCATGTATTTGGCCTGTGCGGGCACACGAACATTGCGGTTCTGGCCGCGTTGGCGGAAAGCCCCATCGATTTCGTCACCGTACGGCACGAACAAATCGCCAGCCACGCAGCGGACGCATATGCCCGCGTGACGGGCAAGGCCTCGGTGGTGCTGTCCCATCTCTCCCCGGGGCTGACCAATTGTGCAACCGGGGTCGCCAACGCCGCACTGGACTGTATCCCGATGGTCGTGATCGCGGGCGACATTCCAACGCACTACTACGGTAAACATCCACATCAGGAAGTGAACCTCCATGCAGACGCCGCCCAGTGGGAGATCTATCGTCCCTTTGTCAAACGCGCCTGGCGGGTCGATCGGGCAGACCTGATGGCCGAAATTCTGGAAAAGGCGTTTCATCTGGCCGAAAGCGGCCAGCCCGGGCCAGTGCTGGTCAACGTGCCGATGGACATCTTCTCCGAGGTGATCCCCTCGGACAGTTTCGACCGTATCCGCGACAACACGCGCGCGCTCAAAAAACCGTCGATTGACGATGAAACAGCGCGAGAGATTGTCGAAGCGTTGGCGCAGGCTCAAAGTCCGGTCGCTTATGTCGGTGGTGGTATTCTACTGGCACAGGCCAGCGAGGAATTACGCGCCTTTGTGGAGCACATGGGCCTACCAGTCGCGCATTCTTTGATGGGTAAAGGCGCACTGCGCGACGACCATCCGCTTGTGCTGGGAATGACCGGGTTTTGGGGCACCGAGCTGGTCAACCAGTCTTGCCTGAATGCGGATTACATCTTTGCTGTCGGAACCCGGTTCAAAGAGGCCGATTGCTCCAGCTGGTATCCTGGTTACACGTTCAACATTCCTGGCTCAAAGGTCATCCATATCGACATTGAACCGCAAGAGATTGGACGGAACTATCCCACCGAGATCGGAGTCGTTGCTGACGCCAAGGCCGCTTTGCGCGTCGTCAACCGAGTTGCCCGCGAGATGTATCCTGAGGGCTTCAAACGCCCCGCGCTGGAACAGAAGATCACCGACTTCCGAACGAACTTCAAAGCGCGCAACGTGGACATGGCGACCTCGTCGTCCTTTCCGATGATGCCCGAACGTATTTTGGCAGATACCCGCAAGGCACTGCCCGAGGATGCCATTATCACTACGGACGTGGGATGGAACAAGAACGGCGTCGGACAACAATTTGATATCCTGGCACCCGGTTCAATCCTGACCCCGGGTGGATTCGCGACGATGGGCTTTGGCCCTCCGGGAGCGATCGGCGCAAAACTGGCAGCCCCTGACCGTGTGGTGATAAGTCTTGTTGGCGATGGGGGGTTCGGTCAGAACCCGTCGATGCTGGCAACCGCGGTCGAGCTTGATCTGGGCATCATCTGGCTGGTTATGAACAACAACGCCTTCGGCACTATCGCGGGCCTTCAAAAGGCGCATTACGGTCTGACATACGGGACCACGTTCCCTGGATCAGCCGCAGCTCCTGCAAACGGACCGGGTTATGCGGATATTGCAAGAGCTTATGGTGCAGAAGGGCACAGGCTCTGTGCTGCTGATGAATTGTTGCCCGCATTGGAAGCGGCAATCGCCAGCGGCAAACCAACCGTTCTTGATGTCCCAATGATCAACAACCCAACACCAACGACGGGACATTGGAACATCTTAGACATATACTCACCGGACAAAGAGGTATCTCACGTCGCGACTTGACGAAACTGGGCGCGTTCAGACGCGCCCAGTTTCTTGTTTCAATGCTCATCCGTGTTCGAGCAGATATCAACAGCTCCGTCGCGGCGCAGTCTTCGTTGTTATGTGTCTGAACTTTTTTGTTGGTTAGTTATTCTCAACGAAGCACGTGAGATAATGTCAAATTGCAATAACGCTGAAGTATGTGCGTTCTTAGCGTCCAAGTTTTCTCTCTCGCAGCGAATGGCAGATACGACGGGATGCGTCGCAGCATCACCAACAGGCAGCCAACGGCAGCCTAGGGCCGGGCGCGTCGTTTAGGCCAAGGCGCTTATTAGCTACCCAGTACGTGACTGTTTTTTGATGGCGGCGAGCAGTAAATGCCTAAGAAAGAAGGCCCGCAATGACGCGAGCCTTCTTTTGGCGGATGGGTCATCGACTATGCGTCGAGAAACCTTTTCGCGCTCGGCAGGTGGTGCATCAGCACGTAGTAGGTCAGACCCGCCGGGATCAGACTTGCGTACCAGGAGATCCCCGAAAAGATCAGGGCCGCGACAACTCCGACACCCATGGCGATCACGGCAGCCCAGTTCACGCCGTTATAGGGGCCTTCCGGATCATAGAGCTTGTCAAGATCAAGCGTCTGTTTGCGCAGCACGAAGTAATCGACGACAAGGATCGCGAAGATGGGACCTAGGAAAGCCGAGTAGGTCTGAATGAAAATGCTCAGGCCTGCCGCGGACTCATCTTTTACAAGTTCCCACGGGAAAGTGCAGAAGGCGAGCAAGCCGACGATCACTGCAGAGGTTTTGAATTTGATCTTGAAGACATCCATCAGCGCATAGGCGGGAGGGACGACGTTGTTCAGGATGTTCGTTGTGACCTGAGCAAAAGCAATGAACAGGAGCGTTACGACCAGCAGCAGCTTGTTGTCGACAGCGCTCGAAAACACCTTGATTGGATCAACTTCACCGGTAGCACCGGACACCATCAGCCCAATGAGGCCCATAAAAAGTGTCGCCGGCAGGATCGAATTGGCATAGATCGCGACCTGCCTTAGCGGCCCAACGCTCCGACGCAATTCGCGCGAATAGTCCGATACGTTCAGCATCATCGTACTGTAGATCCCAAGGAAGAGCATGGTTGCCCCCCAGAACGGTGCACCCCAGGTGCCCTCGACATTTACCAGATTGGTCGAGATTTCTTCGCCGTATTTGTTGATGACGCTAAAGAACATGTAGATCAGCGACGCGATGATGAAGATCGATCCGATATTCTCGAGCCACTTGATCCCGTGAAACCCAAGCACCGAAAGACCGATCTGAAGGAACTGGAAGCCGATAAAGAACGCCCACATGTTCGAATAACCGAGGAGCGTTTCCGACACGAGGTTGAGTGCGCCCGCGCCGATCCAACTCTGGAACCCGAACCAGACGATAGCGGGAACCGAACGCACCAGCGCCGGAATCCGAGTGCCCGCAAAGCCAAAGGCGGACCGGGCCTGTACCATGAACGGAATGCCATATTTGTGACCGGCCTGACCGTTGATCATTAGCGCGAGCCCGATCACCGTGCAGCCGATGGCGATAGCGACAAAGGTCTGCAGGAGGTTCAGCGTACCGACTAAGCCCGACCCGATAGTAAATGTTCCGATGGAAACACATCCGCCAAGCCACGCGAAAAGATAGGACCACGGGTCCATGATCCGCGTCTCTTGCGGTGCCAGGCTCTCTTCCCCGATCGCCTTGTGTTCGATATGGGTTACGTGATCGTCGTGCGACATAGCGACCGTGTCGGCCGTGTCTGATTTGATTGTCATTTTCTCCTCCGATGACAGGTTATTTTAGTTTTGGCCGGGCGTAGGCATTGATTTTGCTGGTCTTTAGGCCGCAACCGACCAGCGCTTCGATCATGCGGGTTGCCACGCTCACGCCATCGATCACAGGAATGCCGGTCTCTTCGCTGAGCCACGCGGTCAAATCGGCCATCCCCGCACATCCCAGAACAATTGCTTCGCAACGATCTTCCTCAATCGCGCGCAGGATTTCCTCGCGGATCTTTTCGCGCGCGTTCGAGCCGGGCTCTTCCAAGGCCAAAACAGGGATCTCTGCTGACCGAACCCGCCGGCATTGATGCGACAGGCCATAGCCATGGATCATGTGTTCGATGATGGGCACTGACCGCGGCAAAGTGGTGACGACCGAGAACGAGGTGGCAAGCATGCTCGCCGCCTTCACCGCAGCTTCGCAGATTCCGATGACAGGGCCCGTCGCGATCTCGCGGCAAGCGCCGATACCGGGATCATCTAAACAAGCAACGACAATGCCATCGACCTGCTGGTCTTCTGCGGCTTGCACGCAGGACAGAAGGCCGGGAACTGACATCGCTTCGTCGAAATGCCCTTCGATACTCGCCGGTGCGCCTTGCGCGGTAGCGCCTCTGATCACGACACCGGCACTCGCGGCCGCCTGGGCGGACGTGATGATCTTGCGTGTCATCGATTCAGTAGAGTTGGGGTTTACAACTAGAATTTCCATGTGATCTCCCTTGACGATATAAATTGTTAACAAACAGTGGTAACGATTCAAAAAAAATGTTAACTTAAATTGTCAAGGCGTTACCGATGCCTAGATGGCGTCTGTTCCGACTGGGGGCAGAATGACAGGGGTGTTGTCAGGTTAACCCGAGATCGGTTGCTCGTGTCTGGATTTGGACATAGATCGCATCGATGAATTCATCGTCCATCAGCTACAAGCGTCACCGATTTCCTCCTCAGATCATTACCCAGGCTGTGTGGCTGTATTTCCGCTTCAATTTGAGCCTTCGCGAAGTTGAAGAGATGCTGCTAGCGCGCGGGATCGACGTTTCTTACGAGACTGTCCGGCGTTGGGTGATCAAGTTCGGACCGATGATGGCTCGAAACTTGCGACTAAGTCAGGACCGTCCTGGTGATGTCTGGCATCTCGATGAAGTTGTCGTGAAAATCGCTGGTCGCAGGTATTGGCTTTGGCGCGCGGTCGATCTGCATGGCATCGTGCTGAACGAAATACTCCAACCCAGGCGGGACAAACGGGCCGCTAAACGGTTGTTGCGCCGCCTGATAAAGCGTCTTGGCTTCCTCCATTGGTCAGCAAAGAAGTGAAATTTCTTTCAGACAGTTACACATATCCGCAATGCATCGAGAATTGCGGCGTGTATATTTCGGCTTGTAACTGCGTCGCCAATTCGGGCCAAATGGAAACGGCCGCTTAGATTGGTGTCAACGAATGGAAATGTCCCACCAATAAGCGCCTTGTGTTCAACCTGCCCGTGGTTCCGCGAGCTTGGTTTGAGATCGTGAAAAAGTCCGTCCATTGGGGACAGGCCATGTTCTACGACTACGTGATCAACAAGACGTTCAGTGACATCCCCCGTCAACACATGACGCAGGCTGGCGCGAACTCCATCATCTTCGCGCACCAGGGAGGTAAGCTCTTGCAGGCAGGTGAAGGTAACTCCATTGGCGGCCAGATCGCGTAAGGCGACGGCAGAGGTCGTTGGGCCAAGGTCATGCAGAAGTGCCCGGTCCGGGGTTACAAGATTTACACTGCAACCATTGCCCGCCAGCGCGTCGGCAGTTACAGCCGCAGGGTGGTCGCCGACTTCATCGAACAACAGCACCTCGCCCGAGACACGTGCCTCGCCCGACAACACGTCCCAACTGGAAATTGCCAGGTCGCCGCCGGGGATAACTGTGGTTTCGGGCCAGCCGCCTGTTGCAACGATCACCAAATCGGGGGCTTCGGATATCACGTCATCAGCTTCGGCATAGGTGTTCAAGCGGATATCGATCCCAAGCAAAGTCACTTCGGAAATCAACCAGTCAGCTACGCCCCAGACCTGTCTGCGCGTTTTCCCTTTAGAGGCCAGAACCAACTGCCCGCCCAGCCGATCCGATGCCTCGAACAGCTCGACTTCGTGACCGCGCAGGGCGCAGACCCGTGCGGCCTCCAGTCCGCCGGGCCCGCCGCCGACGACAACAACTTTCTTTCGGGTGTCGCTGTAGGCGATGATATGAGGCAAGGTCTGCTCACGCCCCGTGGCGGCATTATGTCCGCAAACGGCAGGTTTGCCCTGATTGACCCGGTCCACGCAGTAGCCCAAGCCGACACAGGGGCGGATGCGTTCTTCTTCCCCCCGCGCGAGTTTTTCTACCAGATAGGGATCTGCCATCTGTGCGCGGGTCATGCCCACCAGATCGACATGGCCGCCGGAGACCGCGTGGCGGGCCGTGGCAATATCCGCAATCCCTCCCGCGTGCAGGATCGGTAAATCGACAGCGTCACGGATGCGCCCGGCTATAGAAACATGCGGCGCCGCTGGTAGGCCCATAGGGCGCACCCATTCGGCCAAGCCAAGATCATCGTAAGGCGCGCCGGCAAGGATGTTGAGCAGGTCGACATGGCCGGAATTCTCAAGCATCCTGGATGCGGCAATGCATTCTTCAGCGCTCAGCCCACCTTCATTCAGCTCATCGCCGGTGACGCGCATCGACAGGATGAAATCAGCGCAGACTTCGGCGCGCACGGCGTCGAGCACCTGCAAGGTCAGGCGCATGCGGTTCTCCAGCGTTCCACCATAGTCATCGTCGCGCTTGTTTGTCAGCGGGGACAGGAATTGCCCCAGAAGGTGTGAGTGGGACAGGAGCTCGATCCCGTCGAATCCTCCCTGCTGACAGCGACGCGCAGCGGCTGCGAAATCGTCAATCACGCGGTTGATGTCTTCTTGTTCCATGGCCTTGGGAAAGGAACGGTGTGCACGTTCGCGGATACTGGACGGAGCTATGACAGGCAGCCAATGGCCATCATCCCATGCAGTGCGGCGCCCCATATGAGTGATCTGACACATGATCGCGGCACCATGTTCGTGAACGCCATCCGTTAGTTTCCGAAACCATGGAATGACGCTGTCATCACCGGTATAAAGCTGGCCGAACACCGATGGGCTATCAGGGGCGATATTGGTCGACCCACCGACCATGGTCAGGGCAACCCCGCCCTTTGCCTTTTCCT
This sequence comes from Ruegeria sp. O5, assembly GCF_056535105.1. NCBI lineage: Bacteria > Pseudomonadati > Pseudomonadota > Alphaproteobacteria > Rhodobacterales > Roseobacteraceae > Ruegeria > Ruegeria sp. O5. The sequence continues at coordinate 21,941 of NZ_JBQERN010000011.1, forward strand.
CGTGATACAACCTGTAGCGGTCCCGGGGATGGCCATCTTCAACAAAATTCGGCGCATGGGACGTGCTGACGATGCGGTTGCGCAAAGTCAGGTGTTTCAATTGAAACGAATCGAGTAGGTGCGCCACTTTCGTGCCCCTTCGGCCAAATCTGCTGTTTGAAAACTGTCCAGGGTCGGCTCCGCTGGTCAGTTTCAACACCTGATGAGTTTGGTTGTCGAAAGCACTATACTTGGGAAGCTATGCGTAAGAATTCACTGCTTCCGACATTGCTGTATGAAAAGGCGACCCGACCAGGAAATCCAATGGTGGAACACCCTTTGAGCACAGAAGGGAACCTGGCAGGGGCCGCTCGATCCATCAAGGTCTGCACAAGGTTGCAATCACGTGCAATCTTAGATTGGAGGTGCTGCGCGCGCTGTGATCAACTGTCTGGCAGTAACTCTTTCGCGATGTATCATGTACAGACCTGCACCGATGATGATGGCAATGCCAAGCAGGCTAAGCCTGTTCGGAAAGTCATTGAAGACAAGGTAGCCAAACAAGGTTGCTACCGGCAGCTCAAAATACTGCAAAGGAGCCAATGTGGCAGACGGGGCAAATGACAGCGCATAAGTCATCATCATGTGGCTTACCGTCGCAAAAAAACCGGTCCCAAGAAGCCACAACAGTGCAATGTCTTTCGGCCAAACGGGATCGAAAAGTTCGGAACCAGAACCTTGCGCAACCAATAAGATTGGAATGCAAAACAGACTGGCAACCAGGCCAGTGTGAAATTGCAGAGCCACCGGGTGCATCCGTCGCGACAAGCCCCGCGTCACAAGAATGTAGAAAGCGAAAGCAACAGCCGTACCGAGAGGAATAATTGCCACTGCGCCGAAAGCCGCGAAGCTGGGTTGGATGACGAACAATACGCCGACAAACCCTACAAGAGCTGCCCCGACGCGACGAGGACCGACATCTTCACCAAGGTAAAACTTGCCGACCAGCAAGACAATGAACGGTGCCACAAACACGATGGCAAGGGCATCAGCAAGCGGCATCACTCGGATAGCCGTAATGAAACAAAAAGTCGCGAACAGCAAAAGTATTGAGCGGAATACAAGTACCATCAATTCACCGCTCGCGACACGCAATGACAGTCCCATTTTCCAGACAAACGGTCCCATCAACGCACATTGCAATACAAAGCGAGCGGCCGTTATCTGCCCAACCGGCACACTGGCCGATGCGAGCTTGGCAGCTACATCGAGCAAGGGAGCAGTCAGGCAAAATCCAAGCATCAGTGCAACGCCCGCAAGGGTGCGATCCGTGGATTGAGGTGTGGAATCAGCTGAGGTCATCTCATCATGAAGAACTGTCGCCAAATGCGTGTCTGTTCTCAATGCGACGCCAGGCAAAAGTCCCGATATTCCCGAGCTCGGGCAGAGTAGGAGTTTGCTCATGCAGCGAACCGCAGGTTCCATGACCCGCACGGCAGCATCAACTGCCTTGTTTCAGGTTTCGCTAACGAGATGTACTGGCTTTTTCATTCAACGGTTTACCTGCAAGGCTAGGCACAGAGATCGGCGACCTGCAAATCTCTAGAAACCGGTCAATCAACGCTGTCTGCACTGTTTGGCGAGAGCGGGCAATCACCACCCTGTAGTGTCCGATGCTTTCCTCGAGCGGTCGCGCAACGATGGGGTCGCCTTCAATCGTGCGATCCTGCTTGGGCGGGAAGCCTGCCAGGGTGAAGCCGAACCCCTTGCCGACGTAGGCCTGAACAAGCTCGCGTGATTGGGATTGGAATGGCACTTCGGGGTGAACGCCTGCGGCCTGCAGCAGTTGAAGATAGCTAGGGCCGGGCCCGGCTGGTGATACAGCGATATAGGGCAGTCCGATCAGGTCGGACAGGCTGATCCGGGCTTTTGCTGCCAAAGGGTGTTCGCCTGACAGCAGAACCAGGGGCGGCAGCTCCAGCAGCACTTCTGCCTCATGCCGCTTGAGATCGAACCCCTGGTCAAAAACCACCAGCGCATCCACTTCGCCACCATCCAGTACGTCCACCAAGGTCGGATAATCCGCTTCCTTCACCTCGACACGAACGTCTGGGTAGCTTTCGCGGAAGGCAAGCACCGCAGGCAGGACGATGCGCTGTGCCAGTGCGTGATGAGTGCCGATGTGGATCCTGCCAGTGCGTCCTGACGCCAGGTTCTCGGCCTGCCTGTCCAGCGCCGCGGCCTGCGCCAGCAGCGCCTCAGCCTGGGCGAAAAACTCCTTTCCCGCAGGCGTCAGCCGCATACCTTGCGCCGGAAAGCGGTCGAACAGGGTCAGGCCGGTGGTCGCCTCCAGTTTGTCCACCGCTGAGGCAATCGCGGCGGGAGAAACATTCAATTGCCGAGCAGCCTGGGCAATACCGCCCCGCCGGGCGGTTTCTGACAGGTAGGCGAGTTGGCGAAGGGTGAAATTAATCATCTAAAAAACTGACTTTTGAGGTGTATTAAATCAGTTTTACCGACCTTTTGACAAGCCCTATGCTGCTTTTGGGACAAACAGGAGACTCACATGGAGATTCTTCCTCTGACGGGGGGGCTGGGTGCCGAAATTCTGGGTGCGGATGTCCGCAGCGATGCAGATTTTGACGCCATTCAGCGCGCATTTGCCAAATACTCGGTGATTGTGCTGAGGGGGCAGGATGTGGGCCCGGAAGATCACCTCGCCTTTGCCCGCCGTTTCGGGCCGGTCAACGTGAACCGGTTCTTCAAGCCGGTCAAAGGGCACCCCGAGATCGCCATGGTGCTGAAAGAGAAGAACCAGAAAGAAGCCGTTGGAGAAGGTTGGCATACCGATCATTCCTACGATCAGGAACCGGCGATGGGCTCGATTTTGCATGCGATCGAAATGCCGCCTTACGGCGGCGATACGCTGTTTGTCTCAATGGGGGCCGCCTACGAGGCGCTTTCGGCCCCGATGCGCCGGTTTCTCGGCGAGCTGACGGCCGTGCATTCCTCGCGGCATGTGTTCGGCGCTGCCGTAATGGATAGCGAGGCAGTAAAGTCAGGACGTCTGGGCAATGCAGAGGCCGCAATCCAGGACGCCCGGCATCCGGTCGTTATCACGCATCCCCTGAGCCGACGGCGTGGCCTTTTTGTGAACCCGGTCTTCACAACCCGTATCGAGGGTTTGGCCCCGGCTGAGTCTGAGGCGCTTCTGGCCATGCTCTATGCCCATTGCCAGCAACCCGAGTTCCAATGCCGTGTGCGCTGGCAGGCCGGTGACATTACCATGTGGGACAACCGCGCCACCTGGCATAAGGCGATCAATGATTATCACGGCTTCCGCCGCCTGATGCATCGTGTCACTGTTGAGGGCGTGCCCCTCGCGCCCGCTGCTGCGGCCTGACCTTAGCGAAAGTATCGCAATGACCCACCTCAACTCACAGGCAGCAACCAGCCGGCCCAATGTCATCCTGATCCTTGCGGACGACATGGGATTTGCCGATCTTGGCTGCACCGGTTCTGAAATCCAGACCCCCAACATCGACGCCCTTGCGCGGGGCGGCGTTATGCTGTCGGCGATGTACAACTGCGCCCGCTGCTGCCCCACCCGTGCTTCGCTTCTGACCGGGCTTTATCCGCATAATGCAGGCGTTGGCCACATGGGCGCCAATCTGGGCACCCCTGCCTATCAGGGCTTCCTGCGCAATGACAGTGCCACGATTGCCGAGCATCTGCGCGCTAGCGGTTATGCCGCGCTGATGTCGGGGAAGTGGCATGTGGCGGGTGATTTTGAAGCCCGTAAGGTGGACAGTTGGCGGGTTGGCGACGTCGAACACCCAACCCCGCGCCAACGCGGCTTTGACCGGTTTTACGGGATCATGGATGGGGCCACACATTTCTTTTCGCCGCATTACATGCTGGAGGATGACAGTCGGGTCGAAACCTTCCCCGATGACTTCTACTTCACCGACGCCATCACCCAAAAGGCTATTGGTATGATCGAAGGCGCTGTGGCGGAAGAAAAACCCTTCTTCCTTTACCTAGCCCACACAGCGCCGCACTGGCCGTTGCACGCCCACCCCGAGGACATCGCAAAATACGATGGGGTCTATTCAAAAGGCTGGGACCATATTCGCACCGCGCGCCATGAAACCATGAACGGTCAGGGTGTGTTCCAGCGCGGCTGGGACATCTCGCCCCGCGACAGCACTGTACATGGTTGGGAGCAGGAACAGAACCGGGACTGGGAGGCCAGCAAGATGGCCACCTACGCGGCGATGGTGGACCGAATGGATCAGTCGATCGGCACGCTGGTTGCGGCCCTGAAACGGCTCGGTCAGTTCGACAACACGCTGATCCTGTTCCTGTCAGACAACGGCGGCTGCGCCGAGTTCATGGCCGAGGACGGCTGGGCCAAGTTCTATCCCGACCGCACCCATGACGGCAGGCAGATCACCATGGGCAATGTGACCGATCTGCGCCCCGGCGATGCCCAAACCTTCCAGAGCTATGACAAACCGTGGGCCAATGTCTCCAATGCGCCGTTCCGGCTTTACAAGCATTATGTCCACGAGGGCGGTATCTCCACGCCACTGGTGGCCCATTGGCCAAATGGGTTCGAACCGCGCGGCACAGCTCATGCAGCTTGCCATGTGGTCGATATTCTGCCGACCATCCTGGAAGCCACCGGAGGCGCCTATCAGACAGAGGTGGGCGGTCATGATATCCAACCGTTGCAAGGGGAATCTCTGCTAGGTCTAATGAAGGGCAAGGACTGGCAGCGCGAGCAGCCGATCTTCTGGGAGCACGAGGGCAATGCCGCCATCCGGTTGGGCCAGTTCAAGCTGGTTCGACTGCATGACCGCCCCTGGGAGCTTTACGATATCGAGGCCGACCGTACCGAGTTGACCGACCTAGCGGGCCGCAACGCCGCCCTTGAGAAAGACATGATCCATCAATACCAGGCTTGGGCGGAAACCGTCGGCGTGATGGACTGGAACGTAGCGTTGCCGAAACTGCTGGCGGCATGGGGGATGGAGAACGCGGATGGCTGAAGCTGATCGCTAGGTGGCTGCTGAGGTCCCTTGGTAAAGGACGGGTTTGCTCGCATCCTGCCAGTTCTGGCGAGGTGTAACGAATGGAACCGAAGCCAGCATCAGATCATCCATTTCGATCTTACCTGTGACTTTGGGGGTATCTTGCTCTGGGTAGATTGCTCGCCTCATCTTTTTTCTTGAGACGAATGTTTAATTATAGGAATGTATTTGAAAAAATCGAAAGTAGAACAGAGGAGTAGGCGTCAAATGGCCGGGAAGTTCGAGATATATAAAGACAAGGCTGGTGAATTTCGATTTCGTCTGAAAGCAGGGAATGGTGAAATCATTCTGGCCAGTGAAGGATATGTTCAAAAGGCGAGTGCCACGAACGGGATCGAGTCAGTCAAGAAGAACGCGCCGGATGACAGCCGGTACGAGCGCAAGGAAACCAAGTCCGGCGGTCATATGTTCAACTTGAAGGCCAGCAACGGTCAGGTGATCGGCACCAGCGAGAGCTATACCAGCACTTCAGGGCGGGATAACGGGATCGATTCCGTCAAACGGAACGCACCTGACGCACGTGTCGACGATTTGACGTGACCTGACACGGTAACTTTTTACCACTTCCATTTGTGTAAACTGCGAAGGCGAGATGCATGGACGCATCTCGCACAAAGGCTTGAACAACCAAGCCGAAAGCACTCATCAATCAACCCGTAGGCGCGAACGCATCGTGAAGCGCTTCGTTTCGATTCTGTTTCAAATCCGTGCCTACCGAATAAAACGGCGTTTTAGCGACAGAGGATCCAGACCCATGCTGGCAATCAAATCCGTTGCTTCAACCGCATTTGCCCTGACGACCATTAAACAGAAAAACATGATCCGCTAAGGGCAGACCTCCCCTGGACTCCGTCCATTTCAGCACTTTGCCCAACTGGCAGGCCAATAGAGTCGCCATCTCCACTGATGCCGCCGCTATTAAGACCGTAGTAGAATTGTCAACTTTGGTTCCGCGCGGGTGGGTTTGTCACAGGCAAATTGGGTTTGCTCGCGAGGTCCCCAAGGCTAAAAATCCGGGAGTGAGTGTGAGACGGAGGTAAAGCGGTGACCCAACAGAACTGGAGCCAGGCCATTCTCGACCGGCTCAAGTCCGCAGGAAGTAATCTGACTATACCAGACGGATCCCAACTGTTTGCACCGGGCGCTTACGGTGAGATGTTTTTGATCGTCCGTTCGGGCATCGTCCGGGTGGAACAAACCAGCCCGTCGGGACGCACCGTTGTTCTTTATCGGGTTGGCCCGTACGACAGTTGCGTTATGACGACCTCGTGCATGTTGTCGGACATCCCCTATTCAGGGTTCGGTTATGCCGAGGGGCCGGTGACGGCGCTGGCCATCGGGCGGGACAAGTTCAACACGTTGCTGGCTACAGATGCCGAGTTTCGGGGCGCGGTCTTCATGGCGTTTTCACAACGCATTGTTGAGCTGTCCGAGGTTATCGATGATCTTCTACTTAACCGGATGGACCTGAAATTGGCGCAGTGGCTTTTGGATCAGGGCGCACCTTCGAGCGATATCCGCATCACGCACCAGCGCATTGCGGCCGAACTGGGCAGCGCACGCGAAGTCATGTCCCGTATTCTCAAGGATTTTGAACATCGCGGGTGGGTCAGGCTTGAGCGAGGTGTGATTTATCTGCAGGACCGCCCAGCCCTGCACCACCATGCAAGAACGGGGGTTGTGTGACCTCGTCACATAACACGACTTGGAAAACAGTGAATCTTGGGCCAGACAATCAAGGAGATTCGACCATGCAATTCACGTCAAATGTTGGTTCTGTCGACCGGATTCTGCGCCTGATCCTCGGTGGTGTGCTGCTCCTTCTGGCACTGACCGGTACTATCGGCCCCTGGGGTTGGCTTGGGGCTGTGTTTGTGGTGACAGCATTCATGAAGTTCTGTCCGATCTATGCGCTTCTGGGTCTGTGCACCAACAAGCAAGCCAAGCCGTAACACGACCAACCCTTGCCTCGTGCAACACCGGGATTTGTCTGGATCCCGGCGTTGCGCAGCTGGCGCAGGTCAGGCGCGACGTTTCTCAGAGCTGACGCTGTTTGAGGCGGCCCGAGCGCCCGTGATCCTGGCAAGGGCGGGGGCCAGCTCGGGGCTATTGAAACGGAACCCGCTGCGTAGCAGTTTTGCCGGAATGACACGCTGGCCACCCAGTATCGTTTCACGTCCCATATCCCCTGCGACGTTTGTGATCAGCCAAGCAGGCAGACGTATCAGGGCAGGGCGGTTCAATGCGCTTGCCAAAGCCTGTGTGAACTCTGCGTTGCGCACCGGGTTTGGAGCAGCGGCGTTGAGCGGGCCGTTGATATCCGGATGCGACATGGCGAATGCGATGACGCGGATCAGATCATCCCGTTCGATCCAGGGCATCCACTGTTGTCCGTTCCCCAGCTGACACCCGGCGCCAAACTCGAAAGGTGTCAGCATTCGGGCCAGCATGCCGCCTTCAACCCCCAGCACCAGACCGATACGCAGTTGCACAACCCGGACGCCCATATCCACGACTGGCGCAGCGGCGCGCTCCCATGTGTCGCACACCTCATGGATGAAGGCGGGGCAGTGCGTGTCGTCTTCGGTGAGGGTCTCGTCTTGCCGCAGCCCATACCAGCCCACGGCTGAGCCGGTGATCAGACAAGATGGTTTTTGATCCAGCCTGCGGGTCAGTGCGACCAAATCTTTCGTCATCTTGACCCGAGACTCCAGGATGCGCGCGCGTTTCCGAGGCGTCCAATGCGCGTTTGCCACCGGCTCACCCGCCAGATTGACGATGGCGTCAAAACGCTCTGTGTTGTCAATTTGCTTGAGTGAGGCGATCAGGCGTACCGGATGGGTCAAAGCGTCGACCTTTTGCAGATTGCGGGTCAGGACGGTGACGTGGTGGCCGCCAGCAACCAGCGCTTCGACCAGACGTTGCCCGATGAAACCGGTGCCACCCGTGATCAGCAGATGTTGTCGGGGCGCGAGTTGCGCGACCAGAGAGGCCGAGTTGACAGCATTCAACCGCGTGCTGCGTGCGGCCGCCACCAAATCGCGCGCGCTGAACAGCGCCACACCAATCGCGGCAAGGGTCGCCATGATGCTCCAACCGCCGTGATGGACGGGTACCATCGCTGACGGCAGGGCAGACCACGTCCAAAGGTATGGGGCAGCCAGCGCGAGGATCGCACCATAATTCAGCGCCAGCAAAGTGTGATTGACCCGTTCCGTGGCGGGGAGACGGCGGGTTAGGTCCTCTTCAACGAAATCCCAAAGGGTAATCAGGACCTCAAGGCCCAGGATTATGGTCAGAGCAATGGTAAACGTGCCGTGGGGTTCGAACCATCCAAGGCACAGGAAGATGACGGCGTAGAACGCGTTCCTGACCCCATGCAGGCGCAGTTCGGTCTGTTGCGAAGGGCGCCAGGCCAGCCGCTCGGTGCCTTCATGGTGCACCAGCGTGTCGAATGCACCCATCGAGATCTGAAGGGCAATCAATGTCCAAAGCAGGGGGTCAGTCATGTCGGATCCTTTCTGTCGTGAAAAATGGCGTCCTGGTGGATCAACTCTCCGAACAGGCGGCTATGAAGGCTTAGGGAAAACAGAAACCGCGCGTCGCCAAGATCGGTGTGACTGATGGTCAGAACGCCAGGGCGAATCCAGCGCGGGAGGCGCAGTTTCCTATCACCCAATTGAACGAAGTAATGATCGCTGAGAAAGCGGAGACCGGTGCGGTCTGCTTGAACGCGTAATGCGATACCGATACCGGCGCCGATGTATTCTTCGATCCCGGTCGGTCCAGAGAACCGTTTTGAGCTGTGGATAACTTGAGGAAACCCTCCGTCGCGCCCATACTGGCGGATCCAGAACTGTCCGTTAACGGAACTATCCTCGGTCACGGTGACAATCGCGGGCTGATCCACGCTGGATGTATCAAAGGGTAGGGGGCCGCCGATCAGACGGGCCAGATGCGCCAGCAATTGCCCGGCCAGCGTCAGCCGCATTGCTACAACTTTGCCCTGATAGACCACGCTGGCGCCGTTCGCTAGGCAATGACCAAACCGCGCCCGGACCTGATGGGGCAGGGCGGCCCAAGCTGCTGGGCCAACCAAGTTGCGAAACCTTTGATCGGACATGTCCATAACATGCGGAGAGAAATTGCTCAGTTTCATATCACACCATATGCTGTAGTTGCTGTTATTTCTGTATGAAGAGAAATATTTTCTCAAAATTTTTTTACGACTTGCCTTTCTTGCTCCCGATCTTGAGAAGCGTGAAGATCTTGTCGCCCATCTTCATAAGAGCCGAAAGCTTGGACTTGGGGACCGACAGCATTTGCTCGGACCATTGGTCGGCCGTAGCCAGGAACTGTTGCATATTTTGCATTCTCTCCAATACGACAGGGGACAGATCAGCCTCGTCCGAGGCTTGTTGCACGCAGATGTCCAACGCCCGCATCGCGGGGTCGATCTCGCGCTCTTTGCGGCCTTTTGCAATCAGAAGGGCCATGTTCCAGACATCGGTTTCGGCTGCGAAGTGCTCGCGACGATCACCGGGGACGGGCACGCGGTGGATCAAACGCCATCCGGCCAGCTCTTTCAGCGAGTTTGAAACATTTGACCGGGCGATGCCAAGTTCGTTTGCGATTTCTTCGGCATTCATGGGCGAAGTGCTGAGGTACAAAAGCGCATGTATCTGCGCTACGGATCGGTTCACGCCCCACTGGCTGCCCATATCACCCCAATAGAGGATGAATTGTGAACGGGCCGAGGATTCGGATAAGTCAGTTGTTTCTGTCATGACAGAAATATGAGATATCGGTAGTCAAATGTCAAACAAATTTACCATGACGTCAGGGTGATCCGCCCGAAACCTGTACCGAGGTCTTGTCGCAACCGGATCGCAATTGATGACCGTGGAATCCTGAGTGATTAACCAATTCCAAAATCAAATTTAGGGAATTAACCAGCCGAAATACCTGCCGTGCATTTGTAGCTAACAAACTATGCTAAAACCCGCGGTACGTTGGAACTGGTCACCTGACCGTGGCAATCTGGACATTTCCTACACGGAACCGACCATCCGCGGCCAACGGTACCCATTTTTCAGGACCGACACGCCGTCCACCTGTCCAGGTTCCGTTCGTTGAGCCCATATCACGAATAAAAAGATCGCCCGTTTTTTCTACGCGTAAAACACAATGCTGACCCGAAGTTCTTTCGCTGCGAGAAAGCGCAAGATCAGCCCAGTTCTTGTCACGCCCGATTTTGATCTGATGTGTGTTAGACAAGCCTTTAACATTCCGAAATTCGAAAAACTTGCCGCGATCCGGGCCGTTCAGAACAACCAGTTGCCAAAAGGCCAAGGCGCGGGGAGCCATCGGGCTGTACCATGTCACATCGGCTGCCCTGTCATATCGGGATGCGACATTTGGATTTGCTCCGGTTAAGCCAAACGACATGACCTTTTTCAACGCGCGGGTAGAACGCCGCATATGAGATACCGGATTGCCGCGTTTGTCGCGCATATTCAGACGTAAGGCATATCGTCCCAGGCTGTGCCCACCAAGAAAACCTTCGCAGATCAACCAGTAGCTAAGGACCAGGATCAGATAGAGCCCTACCGGTAAGGCCAGACCGGTATTTCCCAACCGTAGTTCCTGACGCAACACAGGTTCCAAAGTGACCAATACAAAACCCAGAAACATAAAATCTAGGACAGCGGCGGCGCTCAGCAGGCGCGCGGCGTTTTTTGAATCCAGAGGTCCACCGAGCTTCATGTCCGTGCCCCCAACAAAGTAAGCACCATAAAAAGGGCCGCGCCGATCGAGAATAGGAACAGCGCGTCGCACCTGACCCGCAGTGCTCGCCTCCCACCTGCACCGGCGCTTTGAAAATGGAATCCAGCGACCCACAGGGCAAGACCCGTTCCTGCGACAGTGAATAACAGGATTTCCGGCAAGACCTGTTGGTGGGGCGCAATAGAAAGCCAGTCAGCGGCCCCCACCATAAGGCCGCCCCACAAAAGCGCGACGACATAAGCTGCAAAGCCAAGAGACTCATTTCTTTGCTGACTTAGCTTTCCGACAAGTGCACCCAATCCCCATCCCAATGCCGCAGCGACTAAAACTAATAATGTCAGGCGGACAGGTAAAGACAGTGAAGAAACCTGAGCATTGAACACAATACTGGACGTATTGTTCGTCAAATTGGAAGTAATACCGAGAAACGCAAGAAATGCGCCAACTCCGGCACCGAGGTGCCCAAGGAAGGTAAAAATATCATTTGCGAGTGAGAGTTTATCTCTGATATCAAAGGGTAATTTCATTGAAAATCTCGAAGGCGGATCTGAGTAACCTGGAAGAAGCATTGCGGATCATTGTCGACCAGGCCGAGCGGAACGTCGTAAACCCTGATCAGTTCTTTGCACAGGTTCTTGGAGTTGCCGCAGACATGAGCCGCAGACCTGATCAGGTATCACGCCAGTCAGACCCCAGCCTTGCCGAAGCTGTAGCGTTGGACGAATACCTGTCTGACTTGCCCTATAAGTCTCAGATCATGACTATCACTGAAGATGATTGGGTGCGCCTTCCGATTTCAGAGCAGCAAACCATCGTCAACGGGCTATATGACAAGATCGAACGGTACCGGCGGTACAACGAGTCGACCGATCAATGGGTTGATTACCTCGGGGCCGGGCCGCAGGCAGGAAACTTGCTGTACCCGATGTTGCTGGATGATCTGCCATAACTCTAAAGGATTGTCGCCAAATTTCTGTGCGAATGAAGCCCGTCAAGGCGGTTACTAGATCATTTGACCATGCGCCAAGCGGGCGATGTGTTCCATCGGGTCACGTTTCTGGTCCCCGACCAACGTATACTGCCAGGGTCCGTCCTGCCAGAAGACGACGAGATATCCGTCCTCTTGTCGAAACCGAAACGATTGAGTTTGAATTGTGTCGCCGTGCGTGGCCATCAAACTCAACCGATCACCCTCTGCATTCTCATACATAAATAAAGCTGAGGCATGGTCGCCTGCGGGCAGAAGGCGTCCTCCAATCAGGGTAAACCCGGTTTCCCCAAGTTGTGGCGCGATAATGGCAGAGCCCAATCGATTGGAGAGCCAGGTTTGCAAGTGATCTTTTTCCGTAGCGGCGACCTCCACAGGGTGAAGAACTTCAACGGCGAACAAAGAATGCGCCGCTTTTGCGTGTTGCGAAAACAATGCCAGATCGTCGGTTGCTCGGCTCTCCCAAGGTTGCAAATAAGACCCCAAACCAAAACCAACGGCAAAAACCGCGACCGAAGCAACCAGCCTCAAAGAGACTGGCGAGGGCGGCTTGGCCTGTTTCCGCAGACTTCGAAGATGTGCCGCAGAAGGAACAGGGACCGCCTTGTTTATCAGGTCTGATTGACGCCGTAATGCACGGATGCGCGCTGCATCGTCCGGGTGATGTTCAAGGTGACGGTCAAGGCGTTCGCTTTCTTCCGATGTCAATTCACCGTCTATGCTACGCTGAACCAGGTCTTCGATGGATGGGGTGTGCGTCATTTCACGCTCCTGATCTTCACGGCGGCTGAAGCGTCCATTTCAGATTTGATTTTAGTGCGGGCGCGCGAGATCCGCGACATCAGCGTACCCTTTGGAATGGACAAAGTTGTGGCCGCTTCGTCATAGCTTAATCCACCAATGACAACAGAAAGAAGGGCTTCTCGCTGATCTTGAGGAACAGAATCCAGCGCCTTCCAGACAGCCTTGATTTCCAACCATTCTTCGACTGTGCTTGTCGTTGCTGCCAGCGTCGAAATGTTGTCTAGATCGACAGTGTTAAATCTGGCCTCTCGACGCCACCTGTCCCGGTAGAGGTTCAACAATATTTTAGTGAGCCATGGTTTCAACGGCCGCCCCGGAAGCCAAAGCAATCGTTTGCGCAGGGCGCGTTCAACACAATCCTGCACCAGATCATCCGCCGCATCCCGATCACGGGTCAGCGACCAGGCATAACGCCAAAGATCGGGGAGGCAGTTTTCAAGCTGGTTTTCAAATGACTGAAGCATGTACGTAAGCCGGGGGAGGAAACCTTCCCCCGGCACCAAGGTTCAGGGGCGTGCGATATGCCAAACACCTTTTACACCGTCCCCTGTCATGTCCCCAGGGTTTTCGTCTTTGAACCATAGATAAAGCGGCTTTCCTTTGTAGGCGATCTGAACGCTGCCATCTTTGCGTTCGATCAGGCTGTAGCCTTTTTTCAGTTCCATGTTGGCATCACCCATCAGCGGCGGCCATTTGGTGGCACAGTCATCATAGCAATTCGAAACGCCTGTTTCGTCCTTGTCAAAGGTATAGAGAGTCATCTTGTGCGCATCCATCAGGAAGGTTTCTCCGTTGAGCTTGCCAGTTACGGCTGGCGCACCGGTGTGACCATCCGCAAATGAACCGGTTGCAGTCGCAACCAGCGCGACACCAGAAAAAGTAAGGGACTTTAGGGACATTGTATTCTCCGACTGTTTCAGGTCTGCCGGATGGCAGACAATACAACTACGAAGGCACCTGGAAAAAATTCCCCAAAGTGAAACATTTTTTCGGCGGCGTGTGGGCATTGTTTTGATGGTAAAGCCAGAGTCCACGCCTATGGGAAAGGTCACGCATATCCAGTTTGGGTACGAAGAACCTGTATCTGTTCGACAAGTGGGACAAGCGCGTTAGGGCCCGTGGGGCAGGGTGCTTCGTCACCTGTCAGTATCTGAAGTAAGGACATTTAAGTGTTGGCACGGCTATCGCGAATCTTGCAAAACGAAAGCACAGGCGAGCTGATTGCATGCGCCCGGAACAATTATCTCTCAGAAACTTCTGTCTCCGAGCTATCCAATTTGAATTGGAACGCCGCCTAGACTTAGACCTAGAATTTTCCGGGGAAAAGTCCGCATAAAAACCTTCGAACAAGGTTGACAGAGCGGCGGCGTGAAAATCCCTGCATATCGGTTAGGTAGTTCACCCACATCCCCTCCAGCAAGGCCAGCGTTCCGCTGGTTGCGTCATCTACCAGGTTCGGGTCGCCCCTGTTTTCCGAGGCTATCTCTGTGAACGCGGACCGCAAGGTTTCGACAAGTTTGTCATCCTGAGTGCTGCTGTAACGGGCGATACCTGGATGAGAGCTTGCGATACCCCGAAACGCATGCCAGATTTTAGTACTGCGGGGATTGAGCAGTGCTTCTGACAGGTCGGCCTCAATCACTGCCATAACACGGTCTTCGGGTCTTGCGCTCGCGCCCAGATCTGTCCGTCTGTCCATCTCGGCATAATACTCGGTGCTGAAATGCTGGGCGGCTGCGGTCAGTAAATTGTCCTTACCCCCGAAATGCAAATGGATCATTCCGCGTGACAGACCGGAGCGCTCGCAGATTCGGCTGACCGAGGTATCGGTAACCCCAATATCGGCAATCGTGTCCAGAGTCGCGTCGATCAGTAGCTGTTTATTGGCTTCCGGATCCCGCTTTGAACCGCGTTTTTGTTCTTTGACACTTTGCGCTTTATTCAATGTTACCAACCGTTTGTGAATGTCTCATAGAGGTAGCTCACAGAAATATTGACACGAAAGGCCATTCTGGCGCAACATTTAATGGACGATCGTCCATTAGTGACTCGTGAATTGCGGGAAGGGAGGTTGGGTGATCTTTCGCAGCGAAGCGTCCCGGGGATATACCCTCAGCGCGCCAGCCACGGCTTACGTGGGCTTTCTGGTCGCGGCGCCATTGGTGATCCTGATTGCCTATTCATTCTGGACCCAAACCTATGTGACGCTCGACAAGACACCGACACTGAAGAATTACAGCGATGCGTTTGCGGATCCGCTGGTCCGGCACCTGATGCTCAGATCAATCTGGATTGCCGGAGCGGTGACCATAGTCACCGTCGCGCTGGCCTATCCCATCGCGTATTTTATCGCGATGAAGGCCCAGAAAAAGACCATCTGGCTTCTGCTCATCACCATTCCGTTTTGGTCCAGCTATCTGCTGCGCGTATTTGCCTGGAAGCTCATTCTGGGGTTCAACGGCGTGATGAACTCTGCGCTTCTGGCGCTGGGTTTGATCAGCGAACCTCTCGACTTCCTGCTCTACAACGAATTCGCAGTCGTGCTGACGCTCGCTCATGCCTGGGCACCATTTGCGATCCTGCCGATCTATGTCTCACTGCAAAAGATCGATCCGAGCCTTCTTGAGGCTGCGACAGATCTTGGGAACAGCCCCTTTCAACGTTTCATGCGGGTGACCCTGCCACTGACGATCCCAGGTATCATTGCTGCTTGCCTGATCATCTTCATCCCTACCGTCGGTGATTATGTGACCCCGGCTCTGGTTGGTGGTTCAGACGGGAAGATGATCGCCAATCTTATTCAGGTGCAGTTCGGGGCCGCCAACAACTGGCCCCTTGGGGCCACGCTGTCGCTGATCGCAATGCTTTCGGTGGGTTTTGTGGCCATCGTGTTTGTGATGTCCGCGACGCGGCTGGGGAGGCGGATCAGATGAGACGTCCTTCGACCCTGACAGCCTATGCGTTCCTGTATCTGCTGTTTCTGTACCTGCCGGTTCTGTTCCTGCCTCTGTTCTCTTTCAACAGCGGTACAATCGTTGCGTTCCCGATCAAGGGCTGGACACTGGACTGGTATCGTAAGCTAGGCGAGCAGGACACGTTGATCCAGGCGCTTTGGAACTCGCTTGCCGTCGGAACTGTTGTTGCCCTTCTGTCGACCGCCATGGGGCTGTTCGCCGCCCGTGCCTTCGTTCGGTACCGTTTTAGGGGTCAACGCGCGGCAGAAGGTCTGGTGATGCTGCCTTTGGTGATCCCAGGTATTATCGTCGCCTCTTCAATGCTGGTCCTGTTTCTGTTTCTTGGTCTCAAGCCGTCATTGCTGACCGTCATTCTGGGCCACACGTTTCTCGCGCTGCCGTTCTCTGTCTCGATCTTGAAATCCGCCTTTGATGACTTCGACGCATCACTGGAGGAAGCATCTTACGATCTGGGCGTCGGTGTGTTCGAAACCTTCCGCCGCGTGACGCTGCCGGTCGTCGCCCCCGGTATCGTAGCCAGTGTTTTGGTCACATTCACCGTCAGTTTCGATGAATTCGTCCTTGCCTTTTTCCTGTCCGGCAACCAGCCAACCCTGCCGGTTTACATCTGGAGCCAGATCCGTTTCCCCGCCAAGCTTCCAAATGTGTTGGCGCTGGGGTCGATCCTGCTGCTGACTTCGGTTCTGCTTCTGGTTCTGGCCGAATACTTCCGCCGCCGTTCATCCGCATCAGAGGTCCGATGACAAACAGAAACATCATAGAGCTCAGGGACGTCGAAAAGCGCTACGGAACATTTGTGGCTGCGAGCGGAATAAACCTTGACCTCAGAGAGGGTGAGTTCTTTTCGCTCCTCGGTCCTTCGGGATGTGGCAAGACCACGGTTTTACGCATGATCGCGGGCTTTCAGGAACCCACCAGGGGGAAGGTGCTGATTGACGGTCAGGATATGGAAGGAGTGCCGGCCAACAACCGTCCGACGAACATGGTCTTCCAAAGCTACGCAATCTTCCCACACCTCAATGTCGGGAACAACGTAGCCTACGGGTTGCGGGGTAAAGCGCCCAAGGCCGAGATCGACCAGCGCGTCGCCGAAGCTTTGGAAATGGTCGAGCTGGGTGGTCTTCAGGATCGCGGTGCAAGCGAGTTGTCGGGCGGGCAGCGTCAAAGGGTGGCACTTGCCCGCGCGCTGATCATGCGGCCAAAGGTGTTGCTTTTGGATGAACCCTTGTCAGCGCTTGACAAGAAGCTGCGCGAACAGATGCAGTTTGAAATGCGCAATCTGCAACAGTCGCTTGGCATTACCTTTGTGATGGTCACGCATGACCAGTACGAGGCGATGACCATGTCCGACCGTATCGGCGTGATGTTCAACGGACAACTCAAACAAGTGGACACGCCAACGACGCTTTATGCCCGTCCCTGTGATCAACAAGTGGCCAGCTTCATCGGTGAGATGAACATATTGCCGGCCCGGTTACTGAGCGAAAGCGGTGACGTGTTGTCAATTGATGCGGCTGCCTTCGGGCGGATGGAAATCGAGAGAAACCCCAATGTGGCGACCAGCGCCAGAAACATGAACATCGGTATTCGACCGGAACAGCTGGAGATTGCTGTGGACCGGCCTGAAGACTACCCATCAACGGTTCAGGGCACTGTCAGCAACGTCGCCTTCTACGGTGAGAATATTCACTACCACATTCAAGTGGCTGGGGCCGAGAAACCAATCTCGGTCTCGGTTCCGAACTATTTCCACACGGTCGACTTTAAACGCGGCGATGTCGTTTGGTTGGGGCTTCAGGCGGCTAGCGTGATCGATCTTGGTACGATCTCGGAATAAAACAGAGGGAGGATAGAATGAAACTTCAGGGAATTGCGGCCTTCGCGTGTGCGACGGCAATAACGACAGGCAGTGCCAGTGCAGGTGGCGCCGATCTGACGGTTTTTGACTGGTCGGGATATGAAGATCCCGGATTCTTTGCCAGCTACATGGAAAAATACGGGGATGAAGCGCCAAGCTATTCCTATTTCGGAAGCCAGGAAGAAGCCTTTACCAAGCTGAGTTCCGGTTTTACCGCTGATCTGGCACATCCTTGTTCTGACGCGGTCAGAAAATGGGTCGCAGCTGATCTGATTCAGCCTTTGGATGAAAGCAAGCTGACCAATTGGGCGGATGTGCTGCCCGAGATCAAAGAGGTCGACGCCATCGTTCTGGACGGCCAGCTTTATATGCTGCCGTTCGAATGGGGGAACACAGGTCTTATCTATCGCACCGACAAGATATCAGGGGATGACATCTCACTGCAACTGATGGCGGACCCGGCCTATGCAGGCAAAATCGCCATCCCGGACGCCGCATCGTCTGCTTATGCCCTGGCCGCGCTGGCCACCGGAAACGCGGATGACTACACCAACCTGAGCGATGAACAATTCAAGGAAGCATCGGATTTCCTGCGCTCGATCCACCCGAATATGCGTTTTTACTGGTCCGATGCGGGTCAGTTTGACCAGGCCATGACCAGTGGCGAGATCGAAATGGGGTGGGCCTGGAACCAGTCCGAACTGAACCTGATCTGGAACGAAGTGCCCGCGGCCATGATGCGCAACGTGGACAAGGGCATCGCGACCTGGGCGTGTGGCTATGTGCATCTGAAATCGTCCACGACACCGGTCGATCAGGTCTATGACCTTTTGAACGCGCTTACGGACCCTGCCAGTGGTCAGTACATCATCGACAACTGGGGCTACCCGCATTCCAACGCAAAAGCGTTCGAAATCGCCGATCAGGGCAGTATAGAAGCCTATGGTTTTTCCGATCCCAAAAGCTTCTTCGAAGGCAGTTTGTTCTTTGATGCTGTGAACCCCGAGCTTGAGGCGAAGATGCTGGCCGAATTCGAGCGGATCAAAGCCGGCTTCTAACATAACCCACTATCCGGAGCCTTAAGGCTCCGGAACTCAACTACAGGAAAACGCGTGATTATGTCGAACGCGAACCCATATGCTCTGCTTTTCGAACCGGTCCAGATCGGGCCCGTCACAGCCAGAAACCGCTTTTATCAGGTGCCGCATTGCACCGGGATGGGGCATCTCAGGCCGCGGGCGGACGCTGCCGTTCGGGGAATGAAAGCAGAAGGTGGCTGGGCCGTGGTGTCCAATCAGGAGACCGAGATTCACCCGACCTCGGACTTGTCCCCGTTCCCCGAAGGGCGATTGTGGGACGCACGCGATGTGCCTGCGCTGCGGCTGATGACAGATGCAGTGCATTCACATGGCGCGTTGGCGGCCATACAGCTGGTTCATAACGGCAACCACGCGCAAAACCTGCTGACCCGCGCTCCGGTTCTTGCACCGTCCGAGATGTCTGTGGATACGACGCAACCAAAGCACGCGCAGGCCATGGACAAGGCCGATATCCGGGAACTCCGCCGCTGGCACCGCGACGCGGCCCTGCGCGCGAAAGAGGCCGGGTTTGACATCGTTTATGTCTATGCCGGGCACAACATGACATTGGCGCAACATTTCATGCTGGCCCATATGAACCAACGCAGCGATGAATATGGGGGGTCGCTTGAAAACCGCGTGCGGCTGACCCGTGAGTTGCTGGAAGACACCCATGATGCCATAGGCGACAGCTGTGCCGTGGCGTTCCGCTTTGCCATTGACGAGATGATGGGCGCCGACGGTATGCAGGCGGCAGAAGAAGGCCGCGCGGTTGTTGAGCTATTGGCCGATCTTCCCGACCTGTGGGACGTGAATGTGGCGGATTGGTCCAATGACAGCGCAACGACCCGTTTTCAGCCCGAAGATGGCTATCAGAATGCGTTTCTGTCCCACGTCAAACAGATCACCCGAAAACCTGTCGTTGGCGTTGGCCGACTGACGTCCCCGGACATGATGCTGTCGATGGTCAAAAAGGGAATTGTCGACCTCATCGGTGCCGCGCGGCCATCCATTGCGGACCCTTTCATACCAAAAAAGATCGAGGAAGGCAGGATCGACGAAATCCGCGAATGCATCGGCTGCAATATCTGCGTGTCGTCGGACAATCTGGGTATTCCGATCCGCTGCACGCAAAACCCAACGATGGGCGAGGAATGGCGCCGTGGCTGGCACCCCGAGATCATCGCGTCGAAAAAAAGCGAGGCCGAAGTGCTGGTCATCGGCGGCGGACCTGCGGGGTTGGAATGCACGATGCAATTGGCACGGCGCGGGTATCAGGTGACACTGGCCGAGGCCTCGGCCGAACTTGGTGGACGGGTAGGTAGGGAAAGCAGACTTCCCGGCCTCGCCGCCTGGTCGCGGGTGGTTGACTATCGCCTGAACGATCTGAAACAGCGGGCCAACGTTCAGTTATTCACTGACAGCAAGCTCGAAGCCGGACAAGTCGCCGAGCTTGGCATCGAGCATGTCTTTGTTGCAACCGGCAGCCATTGGCGCGCAGACGGCGTGGGTCGCAATACGCAGCGCCGCCTGCCTAGGGTCACGCCGGATGCCAAGGTGTTGACGCCTGATGACATCATGAAAGGTGTTCTGCCCCCGGACGGTCCGGTGATGATCTATGATGATGATCATATCTATCTGGCGGGAGTGATTGCCGAAAAACTTGCGGCAGCCGGATATCAGGTCATTTTTGCCACGCCAGAGAGTTTGGTTTCGGCCTACGCCGTTCATACTTTGGAACAGTCCCGCATCCAGGCCCGCATGATCGAACTGGGGGTCGATATCCGCTGCAATCAAGTGCTTACGGCGGTTCAGAGCGACGCGGTGCGGATCGGCTGTGTCTTTACAGGCCGCGAAACTGAAATCCCGTGCGCCTCAACGGTTCTTGTGACCGAGCGTCAGCGTGAAACCGCCCTTTTCGACAGCCTGAAGAGAGCCGGTTTGAAAACCCTTGACCTCATTGGTGATGCCGCGTCGCCGGGGCTGATCGCAGACGCGGTCTTTGCAGGCCATCGCGCCGCCCGCGATTTCGAACGCCCAAAGGCCGATGCAGACAAAGACTGGTTTCGCCGTGAGATTATTGATTTGGCAGAGGATGCAACATGAACAGCACCAATGAAGCACCCCGTTCACGTCGTCGCGGGGGCGGGGGGCGCGCAGCGCGTCTGAAGGTACAACAGACGACCACGGGTAACGAAGCCGTACGCGGGGGTCTGAGCGGCGGACGCTATAGACCGCTGACTCAGACCGATATGGAGAACATCCATCATGCGGCCTTGACCGTCCTGGAACAAACCGGAATTACCGACCATTTCCCGGAGTTGCTTGAGCTGGTGCTTCCCAAAGGTGCAGTGCTGAGTGACCTCAACCGGCTGTGCTTTCCACGCGCCTTGATGGAAGACATCCTGGCAGGCGCCGCCAAGGAGTTTTACGTCTATGCCCGAGGGGAACGCGAAGGCAAGGACGACATGCATTGCACGGCAGAAAGCGTCTATTTCGCCAATTCCGGTACCGCGGTGACAACATTCGATTCCAAAACCAAAACCTATCGTCCGTCGGTTCTGCGTGATGTTTATGATTTCACCCGCCTGGTCGACCGTTTGGAAAACATCCACATGCTGGGCGACACGGTTCTGGCGACGGATGTGACCGATGATTTCACCCATGACATGAACACCATTTATGCCATGCTTGCAGGCAGCCAAAAGCCCGCCTGTCTGACTTTCCGCGACCGTAGCCACATCCCACATGCCATCCGCATGTTTGACCTGGCTCAGGGCGGCGAGGGGGCTTTCCTGAAAAAGCCAAGCGTCATATTTGGCGGCTGCCCCATTGTTTCCCCTCTGCGGATCGGCAAGGAAAACATGGAAATCCTGATCGATACTGCAAAGCTGGGCCTGACTGTCGATCTGGCCGTGCCGCCTCAAGCCGGGGCCACGGCTCCGGCGACGCTTGCGGGAACGCTGGTTCAGACCGTGGCCGAAACACTTGCCTGTGTCGCCATCGTCAACCTGATCACGCCGGGTTGCCCCATCTGCTTTGCGGCCTGGCCCTTCATTACGGACCTGCGCAGCGGGTCTTTTACTGGCGGCAGCGGCGAACAGGCGCTGATCGGTGCCGCAGCAATTCAGATGGGCAACTTCTACGGCCTTCCTACTTCGGTGGGTGCAGGTATGACCGATGCAAAAATACCTGATGCGCAATACGGGCTGGAAAAGGCGCTGACCTTTACCCTTGCAGCGCATGCCGGTGCCAATCGCCTGTGCGAGTTTGGTGGCATGATCGGTAGTCTTATGGGGTGCAGCTTTGAAAGCATGGTCATCGATGACGAAGCGGGCGGCATGATTCTGCGATCGTTGCGCGGGATAGAGGTTACCGATGAAACCATGGCGGTGGATGTGATCCACCAATGTGCCTTAGATCCGGGTCATTTCCTCGGCAATCCTCACACGCTTAGCTATATGAACAGCGAATTCGTCTACCCTCAGCTGATGGACCGTGAGCGCACGGATACTTGGGAGAATGAGGGGAAAACTGATCTGTTGGACCGCGCCCGCGACAAGGCGAATTCCATCCTCGACAGCCATTTCCCGAACTATTTTGGCGCCTTGGACGCTCGGGTGCGCGAAGAATTCCCCATTATACTTAGCGCAGAAAGTATGGCCCGCCATGGATAACTCAAACGCCAAGCAATGGGACAATGATCACTTCCTGCATCCGTGGGAAGGGATGGAGGCTTTGGGTGAAAACGACCGCACGTTTATCGAAGGAGCCAGCGGCATTCATCTGATAAACGAAAAGGGCGCACGCCTGATCGACGGACCGGGGGGTATGTGGTGTACTCAGATCGGGTATGGGCGCGCGGAAATGGCCGAAGCAATGGCCGAGCAAGCCCGGAACCTTGCCTATTTCTCGCCCTTCAACAACACCAACTCTACTGCGGCACATTTTGCCCGCGAAATCGCCAAACGCGCGCCGGGCGACCTGAATAATGTCTTCTTTACAACCGGCGGTTCGACTGCGGTTGATACAGCCATCCGGTTTGTTCATTTCCGCAACAACCTTATGGGTCGGCCGGAGAAAAAGAAAATCATTTCAAGGCAAAAAGCCTATCACGGAAGCACATATCTGGCAGCCAGCGTCAGTGGGAAGGAACGTGACAGGCTCTGGCTCGACAAGGCTGACGACCTGGCGCATTTCCTGCCGAACGTGAACCCGCTTTACCGCACGCCCGGTCAAAGCGATGAAAGTTTTCTGAACGAGAAAGTTGCTGATCTCGAAAACGCCATTGTGGCACTTGGCCCGGAAAACGTTGCCGCTTTTATCGCTGAGCCGGTTTTGGCCTCGGGCGGCGTCATTGTGCCACCAATTGGGTATCACGCACGCTGCCTGAACATCTGCAGGAAGTATGATGTTCTGTATATTTCCGACGAGGTCGTTACGGCTTTCGGGCGATTGGGTCATTGGTTCGCCTCCGAAGCTGTCTTTGGCATTCAACCTGACATAATTACCTGCGCCAAGGGGATGACATCCGGGTATGCGCCGATGGGGGCCGCGATTATCTCAGACCGGTTGATTGCGGATGTTGCGGGAAAAGATGCCACCTTTTCGAATGGATATACCTATTCGGGCCATCCGGTCAGCGCGGCAGCCGGGTTGAAAAACATCGAGATTTTCGAGCGGGAAAAGATACTCGAACACGTTCGAGAAGTCGGTCCGGTTTTTCAGGATCAACTTCAGCAGTTACGTCAGATTGACATCGTGGCTGATGCGCGTGGGATGGGATTGATGGGGTGTGTTCAGTGCTCAGTCGATGGCGATCCCCAGAGCGAGCTTGGGCGCGACTATGAGATTGGCGGTCGTATCGATATGGAATGCCAGAAACGCGGTCTGCTTGTACGACCCGTGATCAACATGTGTGTTCTTTCACCGCCCCTCATCATTACAAAAAGCGAAATCGAGCATATGTTTGCTATTCTGCGACAAGGGCTAGAAGCGACATCCGAGTGGCTCGGCAGGATCAGTGGCCGGTGACTGTTGCAGGCTGTCGCTGCGAAAATCTGGAGATCGGATACCGTAGCGGCATTTCGAACTTAGGCTTTGCCAAATTCGTTTTCGTCAAGGAGTTGGCGTATTTGCACTGCCCGAGCGACTATGGCATCCACACGTCGGCTCCAGTGATGGAGTGTTTCGGATCATCAGTGTAGTCGTTTGCTTCTGTCGTGCTCGGCCATTACAGGACCGGCTATTTACGTCCAGAGAGATCCCAAACAAGGCCAGTAAACGAAGGACGAGTTCGTAGCGCGTCAAGACAGTGACTACCGTTTCAACTTCGGGACAGCGTAATCAAAAGGATTCCCAATGCGATCAGGCTTGCCCAGCCGATACGGTGCAGAAAACGGGATTCCTTCAAGATGATCGCCGCGAGGGTCACTGAAACCGGGATCGACGCTTGCCGTACCGCGCTGACTGTGGCGGCTTCGGCTCCAAGCTGGAATGCGGTCAGGATGAACAGGTAAGACAGATAGGACGCAATCCCGGCAAAAGCGATCCGCACCGGTGCCTGCGCCCAGCCACGCACGACCCCCAGAAACGGGGCTGACAAGTGGCGATCTTCCCAGGCTCTGATGCCAGCAAGCAGCGGTGTCACCAGAATATAGGTGAAAAACAGGAAAGGTGCCGGATTGGTCAGCTTCATCGCTTGGGCATCGCTGAGCGAATAAGCGGCCGATCCCAGCATCGCCATACTTGCCAGCGCGAATGCTTTGTGATCATGCAGCAGTCCGCCAGGCGACTTCTGAATCATCAGGCTGCCTAGCAGGACCAATGCGATCCCCAGCAGGGTGAACCACGAGTAATGCTGATCAAGGGCCAGCCAGCTGAAGGCGACAATGGCAATCGGCGACGAACGGATAATCGGATAATAAACCGACAGGTTCCCACGTCTCAGGGCCGACAATGTGCCGTAGTAGTAGAAGGTCAACCCAAGGGCTGAGATTGCGACAAAGGGCCAGGTCTCAAGTGGCAGGCTCAATTCCTGACCCATGACCAGCGTATGAACCGCCGCCAGGATCACCCAGGTCAGAGACACTCCGACATAGCACGACACCGGATGCGCAACCCCTTTCAGCGTAAGGTCGCGCAATGGGTGGGTTGCCGCCGAAACCAGAACCAATGCGATCCAATAGGCTTCCATACCTCAGGTCTGATGCAATGGGTTGCGTTGCAGGAAAGTGTTGAAATGCACCGTCAGCTGATCCTCGGCGATCTGTACGACACCGTAGGCCGGAGGTTCGTCGCAGAACTCGCCATCGACACTGGCCGCATTCAACGGAATCTGATGGTTGAGACTGGGCAGGCTGGTAAATGGAATGCCACGCCAGTTCACATAGGTCATGCGGTGCACATGGCCGTAAAACACATGCCGAATGTTGCGCCCGTGTTTGAGGGCGTCAGCAAAGGCGTCCGCCTCGACCAGCCTGATCTCGTCCACAAGGGGAATGCCAAGGTCAAAGGGCGGGTGGTGCAGGAACACATAGGTTGGCTTGTCCTCGGCTTGGGTCAGTTGCTGCCTGAGCCAGTCCAGCCGGGCAGGGCAAAGCTGCCCTTCATGCACATCGCGCCCGTCTTTGGTTGAATCGAGAAACAAGAAAACACCCTCATCCGTTTCGAACCGATGCTGGACAAACCCGTTGGCATCCTTTGGATGATCGGGGAAGACCGATTGGAAAACAGTTCGGTCGTCGTGATTTCCAATCAGCAGAAAAGAGCGGAGCGGAAATGCGGCCAGTTTCGCCTTGAGCGCCCGATAGGCCTCATCCTCAGCAAATTCAGCCAAATCGCCAGAGATGACACAGAACGCCGCATCGGAATGCCACCGAAGGATATCGTCCAAACAGGCGTCCAGCCGCTGGGATGGAAAGCCGCCGTTTAGCGGGCCGGAGTCGCGGACGAGGTGTATGTCAGTGATTTGAATGAATTTCATCAGCCATTTTCCCCGAGTATTGCAAGAAACAAGGTATCGACGAAGTTTGCCGATCACACGGATTTAGTAAGAAATTCACTGGGTTCACTCGCTCATACGCGACAAGGTTTGCAGTCGAACACGACAGAGTTCGCGAAACTTCCCCCAAATGATGTGAAGCCGTAGTCCAGATAATCCGGCCGTATTGCTGTCGCGGGTACGCAAGTCTGAAACGGGCGCGGTACCGTGCCTAAACGAACATGTGGAACCTGGGCAGTCTTGCTTAGCTGAGAAAATTGAGAACCAATGTCGCGCACGCCGAGGAGGTAGATACGCTTAGGTTTGCCCTCTGTATGCCGCCGTTTCACACAGCGCAGCCAGTGTCATCACAACGCCTGGCCTGGCTGGGTTGCCGACTTGCGTCCACAGCGGCAGCCTCGCTGGCAAGTAGGCTTCCAATCTCCGCACCCAGCTGCAGCTTAGAGACCTGGCCAAAGTGATGTGCCGCAATCCTGCCTGACTGATCCAATAGAACAAGGCTGGGCGTGCCGCGCATTCCGTATGCCGCCATAGTTTCCGGCAAAGGCCCGGTGCCCTGTTTGTCGACCGCCACAGGAAACCTGATGCGGTATTCGTGAAGAAAGGCTTTCAGTGATACCGGCGTCATTGCGTCGTGATGTTCGAAAACGGTGTGCAACCCGATTACGGCGACGTGTTCGTTGGAAAAATGCTCCCGCACAGCTTGTGCCAGAGGGATGCCATGGATGACGCAGCCTGGGCATAGCATCTGGAAAGCCTCAATGACGACAACCTTACCCTGGAAATCCGAAAGCTTTAAGTTCTTGTCAGTGTTGAACCATTCACTGACCTGCAGTTCAGGTGCTTGCATATTGATCTCTCCTGTTCAGAGGTCGGCCGCCTGCCTGAGACGACCGGCTGACATCGTTACTGAAGCTTGCCCGGTAGGCTCAGGTCGCCCGAGGCAATGTCGAAAACATCCGTGACGCACAATAGCGGAGCGTGAATGTTGGCGTTTACCCGCAGAGCAGAGGTTACGCCATCATAAGCGATGCCTTCCAACTGAACGTCGTTGGAAAATCCGGCTTTGACTTGAATTTCCGGACCATCGAACAGCGGTGTGAACCCTGGGCTGTCCAGGAAGATTGGGAATCCAGGCCAGGTTGCAGGAAGCTTAGGCGTCGTCCCTTCAGGGATATCGCGCACTGCAAGGGCGCCCGGGCCGCAAGTTTCGGTCGGGGCGAGAACAACCCAGTGGCTGTGCCATTCGATACCGTCGTTGGCTGGGTCGCCATCGCCGTTTTCATCAAACAGCGGGGTGTCGTCAAAATCCGGGTGGCTGGTTGCAGCCATTGCCAAGATGCCGGCGCCGCCTTCGAAACCTACTGCAGACGTATCCAGGGATGTAGGCCACACATAGGACCAGACGTCTGACCCTCCTACTGCCCCGGTTCCTGCCGGCACCGATGCCCCGGCAGTACCATTGGTGGTCATGTGGAACGTAATGGTATTGCCGTTGCGATGCGCATGCGCTGCAAGGATGTCAAAGTCGGCCACCTTGGCGACATCAGCGGGAGAGACAACAGCCCCCTCCTGATGTATCGCGTGATCGCCTTCTGCGACGGCGGACGAAGCTCCGATCACAACTGCAGCAAGTGATTTCCAGGTGAGTGTCATTTCTTATCTCCGGTAAAGTGATATCGACTCGCTACCAAACGGAGAAACATATTGCAACTTTAATTTCGACTCGCTACTTGTTGGGCATGAGAACCGCCCACAGTATTCGTATCCTTATCAACCGTCTTGCCCGGATAGATTCCGCTGCGGGCTGGACGGGCGACCTGAACCCGACACAAAGGGCGGCGCTGGAGTACCTTTCCGAGGCGAATCAGTTTTCCCGTTCACCGTCACATGTCGCTGAGTACCTTGGGACAACCCGCGGAACGATGTCCCAGACACTGAAAGCGCTTGTGCGCAAGGGATACGCTGCCGAGCACCGACAAAAATCTGACCAGCGGTCGATCTCGTACGAACTGTCCAAGGCGGGCGCCTCTGTTTTGACAGAGGCCAATCCGATTGCTGACGCCATCGGCAATCTGCCCTCCAGCGTTCAGGTGTCTCTCAAGGATGGTCTGCTTCAGAGCTTGATGTTGGCATTGGCAGCGAACGGTGGTCACTCGTTCGGGAAATGCATGACCTGCGCCTATCATAAGAAAGGTCAGAAAAATGGCTTCTGCAGCTTGCTGGAAGTGAGCCTCGAGCGTGGCGAAGAAGAAAAGATATGTATTGAACACAAAGAGGCCTGAATGACCCTTCCTGAACTATCGACAGTAATAGGTGGCATTTTCCTGGGTTGTGTCACGAACCGCTGGGAGGCAAAGCCGCCCTCTGCCATTCAGAAGGATCGGGTGTCTGGCCGTCAGGTCATTTCGCTTACTGGATTTTCAGATGATGCACAGGCGGACCTGACCGTGCATGGCGGTGCAGAAAAAGCCATTCACCATTATGCGCAGGATCACTATGCGGATTGGCAGAGAGAAGGGCAGCTGCCCCCCGGCGCAGAGCCCGCAGCATTTGGTGAAAACATCTCAACAACCGGTTTGACCGAGGAAAATCTGTGCATTGGCGACATCCTGAGGCTGGGCACGGCAATCGTTCAAATCAGCCAGGGCCGTCAGCCCTGCTGGAAACTGGGACTGCACACCGGAAATGAAAGGATGCCCTACCTGTTTCAGAAAACGGGTCGCACTGGGTGGTACTACCGTGTTCTGGAAACCGGCGAGGTCGAAGCAGGAGATCGAATAACGTTGATTGAAAGGCGCAATCCGGACTGGAGCGTGCAGCACGTGACCCGCGCCCGACTGACACGACGAGTTTCCCGCAAGGATGCCGAAGCCCTCGCAAATCTGACGGACCTCGCCCCTGGCTGGCGGCAAGCCTTTGCGCGCATGGCGATGGGCGACGTAAAAGAAGATACGCGCGCGAGATTGGGGAGCATGTCGAACACATCGCCTTAAGGCCCCACTGCGAGACTTCAGCATGTTTGTTGGAAGACATGGGCAGGTCGCCAGCGCGGTGCACATCGGCACGTCAAGGGGCTATATGAATTTCTGGCGGTTGATCAGCCAGGAAGTTTCCAGTGAACGTTCCGCTTTCGCAGTTAGGATATCGGTTCCGGTTGTCGGAAGGAGGGTCCGCATGCGGCGGACCACGTCTTTTGCGCGCCATCTCAGAGATGGCAATCAAAGTTCCTTTGCCCTTCATCGGGCGGTCGCTATCTCCGAGATGAGCGCGCGGAGCCATTGGTGGCGAGGTGACGCTGCCTGGCGCATGTGCCAGATCTGCGCAATTCTATCGGGTGGCAGGTCGACGGGTGGGCTGCAATGAGCAAAGCCGGCAAAGATATTGTCCTTTAACCGCGCAGGCATAGTCGCAATAGTATTGGTCCCGCGAATAAGAGAGGCGATTGCCGAGAAACCGGGCAGCGTCACTGAGATGCGGCGATGCCTTTCCAGGTGGCTGAGCGCCAAATCGATAGCGGTAAGTTCGTGTTGCCCGGGCATCATGACCGCGTGGGGCAACGCGCAATAAGCCGCGATTGTATCAGGAGCAGTCACGTGGTCAGGGTCGAAATAGCAAAGATCATTGTCGGTCAGGATCAGTTTCTGCATCAAGTCGGCTTCGGTTCCGGTAAGCTCGGGCGCCAGCACCAGATCGACCTGCCCGTTGCGTAGTAGTTCGGCCCAGTCTTGTTGCGACTGCGCGCGCCAAATGCGCAGTTGTACCTTCGGTGCGCGGTGTCGCAACGCGTGAAATAAGGGTTTCAGCACGATTTCGGTCTCATAATCATTGGCGGCGATCACAAACTGGCCGCTGTCATCACGAGGCTCGTATTGCGCGGGTTCTGTAAATGCGTCCACTGCCTCCAGAATATGTTGCGCTTGTGCAAACAACTGGGCTGCGCGCGGCGTAGGAGAGATACCGCGCCCCATAGGGACAAACAGCTCATCTTTCACAATTCCGCGTAGCCGGTTCAATCCATGGCTGACAGTGGATTGTGTGACCTCCAGACGTCTGGCCGCCGCCGTGATCGAACCTGTGTCATATACCGCGGCAAACATGCGTATCAAACGGACGCCGAGTTCCTTGTTATCGTTTTTCTTCATGAGTTGTATGGTTATTCTTTCTGTTATTTTCATCAATGAAAATCTCTATCTGGTCGCCACATGCAACCGAAAAGGTAAACCCATGCCGTTTAGAAGATCCGTCCTCTTTGCTGCAACCGCTGTGGTTATGGCGCTTTCCACTCCGCTCCATGCTGATAAGCTAAGCATTGACGCACAAACCCAGGCCTCGATCAAACTGGCCGAAGGGTTCTATCGGGATGTTTTGGTTTACCGGAACCTCAACAATTTCGGGAAGTACATCGGCGATACCTATGTTCAGCATGCCACCGCATATGGCGACGGGCCGGTTGAGTTGATCAAGGCCGTTGCCAGTGAACTGACTGCCGATCCTGATGTGCAGGTGGATCTCTACCGTGTGCTTGCCGAGGGTTCCTATGTTGCAATCCATTCTGTCTGGACCGGCAGTAACGGGGACCAGTACGTCTATGTTGATGTCTGGCGCGCCGAGGACGGAAAACTGGTCGAACACTGGGACCACTACCAGCAGGTCCCCGAAAGCGCGGCGAATGAAAACACTATGTTTCAGGGACCAAACGCAGATGTTTATTCCGATCAGAATATCGAGCAGAACCGTGAACGTGCTATCGCCGTTCTGAAAAGCTTTGAAAACCCAAGTGATCTATCAGCGGTCGAAGCGTATTTCTCCTCCGAGAACTATATACAGCACAACCCGAGCGTGCCGGATGGGCGCGATGCTCTGGCAGAATACTTGACCGGACTAGCTGCTGATAACGTGCGCCTAAAAACAGAAATTGCCAAGACTATTGCGATGGGCGACATGGTGCTGGTTCATTCGAAGCAGACCAACCTCGACATTGAGGGCGATCTGGGCATCGGATTTTTCGATATCTTCCGCTTTGATGACAATGGTTTCATCGTAGAGCATTGGGACATCGAAGAAGCGCAGACCGGAGAATCTGCAAACACCAACGGCGTGTTCGAGTATTGAGGATCAGGAGAAACCCCATGACCATCAAACCCGGCAATGTGCACAGGCGAGGATTTCTAAACAGGATGGCCGGAGGTTTGACTGCCGCCGCCGGTACAGCGATGATCGCTGATATGCTGGCAACGCGGGCCTACGCCAGCGCGGTTGATGGGAAGGGGGTTTCGAAACTCAGAAAAGGAGCCTATGGCATGAGAAGCAGCGAAGCCCCCGTGTCAATCGGCCGTGTGGCACTGATTGTGAACAATCTGGACACTGTTGGGACCTTTTACCAACAAGTGCTTGGCCTTGAGGAATTGGCGCGGGATGGCGAAACCCTGAAACTGGGCGCAGGAAACAACGTTCTGCTCGAGTTGCGCCAAGACCGTGCTGCGCGGCGCTATCCGCATGCGGCGGGTCTTTTCCATACAGCTTTTCTGATGCCGGACCACGATTACCTGGGACGCTGGCTGATCTATGCTGCACAAAACCGCATCCCTTTGACCGGGGCGGCGGATCACGACGTTAGCGAGGCGCTGTATCTAAACGATCCAGAAGGCAATGGGATCGAAATCTACGCCGACCGGCCTGTTGAAACATGGCAGATGGATGGAGAGTATATCCGCATGGGCTCGCATCATCTGGACCTGGAGGCCATTGCAGGTGCGGCCCGTCAAGACTGGTCCGGGGCTCCGGAAAATATGGTGGTCGGACATGTCCACCTACAGGTCGGGGATATCAATGCGGTCGACGAATTCATGACACGACATCTAGCGCAGGATCGCATGCTGCACGAAGGTTCAGCAGGGTTCTACAGTTCGGGTGGGTACCACCATCACTTTGCAGGCAACGTCTGGAACAGCAATGGTGCAAAAGCTCGTCCAACTGACAGCAGCGGCTTGGATGAGATCGTGCTGTTGACGGATGGGACTGTATTGCAACCGCAAGAGCTGACAGACCCTTGGGGAACGCGGTTCACTGTCGAAAGGAAGTGAACCTGCATGATTGGCCAAGAACAAAGGCGTATCTTGCAGGCCGGACAGCGGTAAACTCCTGCGGCGTGGCCGGAAGGTGGAAGCCGGGCGCGGCTTCCACCAAGGGGGAATACCACGCCGGGTCATTTCCGCAAGTCAGTTGCTATCATTCATGATCCGGTCGAAAACATGCGGATCTGTGACGCCCTCTGACCCGATCAACATCACTCGGGATCGCGGCGTAATTTGAAATTGTTTTCGCAAGTCGGTGCGCATCGACGCGCAGATCAAGCCAATCAGACCGGCCACGGCGCTTTCTCCGGCTTCGATTGGCTCATCTCCGAAAGCGCCGTTTGCCAATAGGCGGACGGCCGGTGCCACAAGCTGGTCAGGGATTTTCATGAAACCGCTGGCGGCCTCTTCCAAAACGTTCCATGCCAATTCGGACGGCGCGCCGCAGGATAGACCAGCCATTATGGTTTCTTCGCCTACTTCGACGGCTGTAGGCCGATTTGCCTGGGCGCTTGCAAAAAGGCAGGGGGCCAATTCAGGTTCGACCACGATGACGCGCGGCGCATTCCGCTCCCATTCCTGGAGGAATACCGCGGTGACGGCAGCCGCTAAGCCTCCAACGCCGCCTTGAAGGAAGACATGAGTGGGTGGCAAAGCCAAATCCTGCACGATCTCGCGCGCCATGACCCCGTAACCAGCCATGACATCAAGAGGTGCCTGAGTGTAACCGGGCCAGGAAGTATCTGAAACAATCAACCAACCGTGTGCCGCTGCATCGGTCCGGGTCTGTGCGACGGAAGCGTCGTAATCTCCATCAACCCTGATCACTTCGGCCCCTAGCTGGCGCATTGCGTCGGCGCGGAATGCGCTTACTTCTTTGTGAATGTAAATTCGGCATGGCGCGCCGAAGCGCTGGGCACCCCAAGCCACTGAACGACCGTGATTGCCATCTGTCGCCGAAATGACGGTTATGTCTGCAATTCCGGCAGTATGGGTGCCGTTTCGGATCTCATCGGCAGTGACTTCACGGCCTGTCTTTTTGGTTAATTCGCGCTGTAATACTCGCAGAACCGCATAAGCGCCGCCAAGTGCTTTGAAACTGCCCAAGCCAAATCTTAACCCTTCATGCTTGTAATAGACTGCGCCCAAATCGAGTGCTTCGGCTAGACCTTGAAGAGACGGCATAGGCGCTCTTTCGTACCCACTCCAGCTTTGAATTTCCCTCTGTGCGAGGTCAAATCCCTCGCGGGGTAAGGTGGCTGTGGCGGCATGGCCAAAGCCTGGCTTGGCTGTATGGCTTTCAATTCCGACTGTCTCAAAGTTTGCGAGCATTTTGTGGTCCTTCCATTGTTGGTGCAAATATAATTCAATGTCAGTGATGTTTTCGCTCTGAGTTGCTGGTAATTTTGAAGCAAACTTGCATGAGGTCGCCGTGAAACAAAAATATTCATCAGGAAGTCTGGATAGCTTCGATCTCGCGATTCTTAGGGTGTTGCAGCAGGACAATACGGTGCCGCACCGTCAAATCGGTGAAAGCGTGAATCTGTCCGCGCCCAGCGTGCAGCGGAGGATCAAACGCATGGAGGCGGAAGGGGTCATTGCCGCGCAATCAGCGCATATTGATCCGGCAGCCGTGGGATTGCCGCTGACCATTTTCGTCGAAGTCGAACTAAAAACCGAGACTGGCGGAAAAATCGATGAAATCAAGAAAAGCTTCTATGCTGCCCCTGAGGTTCAGCAATGCTACTATGTTACTGGTGAAGTGGATTTTGTTCTGATCGTTATCGTTCGAGATATGTCCGAATATGAAAAGCTTACCCAACGGTTGTTCTTTTCGAACAAGAACATCCGAAAGTTCAGAACATTCGTTGCAATGGACCGAACAAAGTCATCCATGCAGTTGAACATCTGACTTGTGCCTCTCCAGAGCATGTAGTCTGGCGGGGTATTTGACTTTTGCGCGGCGCGAACTGGAAACAAAGTGCTTGTGCACTCCAAATCTGCCAGAAACCTGGTGATCTGGGCGGTAAATCCTGCCGAGACACCTCTCGGTTTACCTGGAAAATAACCACGTTTCCCGAGGTATTGAGGTTGGGACACATTTGCCCCAACCTCATCAAGGTAACAGGAGTTTATGTTACGATTTGATACGGTCCATTTTGGGATCGTAAAGCGGTTGAAGTGTCACGTCGCAGGAGACACGTTGGGTCGCAACCTCCAACTCATACGTGCCGGACGTAACAAAATCTGCTTCGACGCCGCCCTGATTTCGGACATAGCCGTAACCGATGGATTTGCCGGTTGTATAGCCATAGCCTCCCGACGTTAGCCAACCCACCCGTTCTCCATCCCGGTATATTGTTTCGCGGCCCAACAGCACCACATCGGGGTCGACGGTGAAGCAGGCCAGCATCTTTTTGACGCCCTCGGCCTTTTGCTTCTCGCTTGCCGCGCGACCCTTGAAGTTTATGTTTTTGCGCAGTTTCACAGCCCATCCCAGACCGCTTTCAAACGGCGTGTGATCAGGCCCGATATCAGACCCCCAGGCGCGGTAACCCTTTTCTAACCGAAGAGATTCAATTGCGCGGTAGCCCGCATTAACCAGCCCTTGCGGTTGCCCTGCTTCCATCAGCGCAGAATAGACTGTTTGCGCGTATTCGACAGGCAAGTGCAGTTCCCAGCCAAGCTCGCCCACGTATGTCACCCGCAGCGCTTTGACCGGGCAACCCGCGATGCCGATTGTCCGGATCGTGCCAAACCTGAACCCGTCATTCGAGACATCATCACGGGTAACTGCCGCCAGAATATCTCGTGCTTTTGGCCCCATCAGCGACAACACTGCGTTCGAGGAGGTGATATCGAACAGCTGGCAGTTCAGCCCGTCCGGAATATTTCGGCTGATCCAGTCAAAATCGTGGGTGGCATAGCCCGTACCAGTGACAATGTAGAATTCATCATGCGCTACACGGCCCACGGTCAGGTCGCATTCAATTCCGCCCTTGTCATTGAGCATCTGGGTATAGACCAGCGCTCCCACCGGTTTGTCCACATCATTGGCACAAATCCAGTTCATCGCCGCCAAGGCGTCCGGGCCTTTCAGCGCGAATTTGGCAAATGATGTTTGATCGAACAGCACTGCCGCTTCTCGGGCCGCTTTGTGTTCACGACCAACGGCAGCGAACCAGTTCTGGCGACCAAAGCTGTATTCGTCCTTGGGCGTTTCACCCAGCGATGCGTCGGCAAACCAGTTTGGACGCTCCCAACCCAGTTTTTCTCCAAAGCAAGCGCCCTGATCCATAAGCGTATCGTACAGCGGTGACTTGCGGCAGGGGCGGCCGGACTCGTGTTCTTCATGAGGCCAGGCCATAGTGTAGTGTTTGCCATATGCTTCGACTGTTCGGGTGCGAACCCAATCGGTGTCGAAATGCGGGCGGCCAAAACGGCGAATGTCGGCGGACCACAGGTCAAAGGGCGGCTCGCCCTTGGCGGCCCATTCTGCCAGCACCATTCCGGCGCCACCGCCAGAAGCAATGCCAAAGGCGTTGAAACCAGCACCAACAAAGAAATTCTTCAGCTCTGGTGCTTCACCTACAATGAAGTTGCCATCCGGAGTGAAGCTTTCGGGACCATTGGTTAGGGTCTTGATCCCTGCGGTCTCCAACGCTGGCACCCGGCCCAGCGACAGCTCTATGATCTGTTCGAAATGGTCGAAGTTACTGTCGAGCAAGGTGTAGTGGAAATCTTTAGGTATGCCATTCACCGCCCATGGGATTGGGTTCGGCTCATAACCGCCCATGACGAGCCCACCAACTTCTTCCTTGTAATAGGTCAGCCGATCGGGATCCCGCAGGGTAGGCAGATCACCGGGTACACCAAATGGTTCTGTGACCATGTACTGATGTTCCATTGGCACCAGCGGCACATTCACACCGAACTTGGCGGCAAAGTCGCGCGTCCACTGACCGGCACACACGATCACCTTTTCACATTCGATACGGCCATGTTCAGTGATTACGGCGCGGATCTTGCCGTTCTCGATTTCAAGATCGGTGGCCTTGGTATCCTCGAATATCTTCGCGCCTGCCATGCGCGCTCCCTTGGCCAGCGCCTGGGTAATGTCCGAGGGGTTTGCTTGCCCATCGGTGGGCAGGAACGCCGCGCCGATGACGTCACCGATATCCATCAGCGGCCAAAGATCCTGCGCTTCCTTCGGGGTTAGCAGCTGCATGTCCAGACCAAAGGAATGGGCTGTGGTGGCCTGCCGTTTGACCTCGGTCCAGCGTTCCTCGTTGCAGGCGAGACGCAAACCGCCATTCATTTTCCAACCCGTTCCCAGACCGGTTTCTTCTTCAATCTTGTTGTACAGATCGACTGAATATCCCAGCAGCTGAGTGATATTGGCGTTCGAACGCAGCTGCCCCACCAGACCCGCAGCATGGAATGTGGTGCCCGAAGTCAGCTTTTTGCGCTCCAGCAGCACCGTGTCGGTCCAACCGAGCTTGGCAAGGTGATAGGCGGTCGAGCAGCCGATGATGCCGCCGCCGATGATGACGGCTTTGGCTGTATTTGGAAGGTCGGTCATATCTGTCCTCAGGTGTTTTTGTAATCGGTCAGGGCCGTGCGAAACCGCGCGAGATTTTCACTTGTGTAGGCTGCATAGTCGAAGTCGATATCCGAGGTGATCTCGGACACCATGCTCCACATGGTTTCACGAAGCAGCGAGGCGCATTTCATCGCCGTATAGCGATGACGCAATTGGTTGGTGACGGGTGCCTGAAAGTAGGTTTCCAGAACCCAGTCCTCTTGTTCATTGGAAAGAGAGTTGTTCGAGGCCAGCCCACCCAAATCAAACAATGGCGAGTTGAAGCCCGCGTAGTCGAAATCGATCAGCCACAGGCGGGTGCCATCGTCCAGAAAGTTGCCGCAAAGCAGGTCGTTATGGCCAAACACGATTTCGTACGGCCCGGCCTCGGCTTCCAGATCATTTCCAATTTGCACAAGTTCAGGGATCAGGCCTTTATGCGAACTTCCATGATCGGTGAGGGTGGCGGCATAGTCGCGGATGACATGAAAGACCCAGAACACCAGCGACGGGCCGCGCAGGTGCTTGGGCACCTCAAGGTGGCAGGCTTTCACGAGCTCCAGCACTCGAGGCAGCATACTGGGGTCGCGTACGTCTTCTTCGATCAGAGTGCGGCTTTCGACGAATTCCAGCACTGTTAATTCGTTGGACGAAAACACTACAGCGGGTGACAGACCTGCAGCATGGGCGGCCTTACTGGCAGCCAGTTCGTTGAAGCGCATCACCTGGTGCAAAGGGATGTCGTCACCGACACGCACCACATAGGATCCACTGCTGTCAGTGACCTTGTAGTTCACATTTGTAATCCCACCCGTCAACGGGGTGGCTTTGATCTCGCCCTGCCAGATCGGTAGCTTGCGAATGCGGGTCATCAGGTCGGATTGGGTCATATCAACTCTCCATTCCAAAGCGGATGCGTGCCTGACGAGCGCTTGCGTTGATCAGCCTATCAGCGATGATGGCAATGAATGCGATGGACAGCCCTGCCACCAGACCTCGACCAGTGTCAGCCTTTGTCAGGGCAATGTAGACTTCCTGCCCCAGATCGCGGGTGCCAACGAGGGCGGTGATAACCAGCATGGACAGCGCCAGCATGATGGTCTGGTTAATACCCAAAAGGATTTCGGGCAGGGCCATGGGCAAGCGAATATGGCGCAGAAGTTGCGTGCGTGTGCACCCAGAGACCAATCCGGCCTCGATCAATTCCTCACTGACCGAGCGCACGCCATGGGCCGCATAACGTACGGCCGGGGCCAGCGCGTAAAGGACTATGGCAATCAGCGCAGTGAAATCGCCGACGCGAAACAGCATCACAACCGGGATCAGATAAACAAAGCTGGGCAAAGTCTGCAACGTATCAATCAACAGGTTGATCACCGTCCCGGCGCGTTTGTTCAGAGCAGCCACAACGCCCAGCGGAACACCGATCAGGGTAGCAAGAAACACAGAGGCACCGCAGAGATAAACTGTCACCATTGCCTTGGCCCACAGTCCTGACACGAGGATCAGCGACGCCAGTCCTCCGCACAGCAACGCCAGCCGCCAGCCCCCTGCGTGCCAACCCAGCAAGGTCAGCATGGCAATGGCCCAAGGCCATGGGATTCCCAGTAAAACCGTTTTGATCGGGATCATGAACCACGTCAGGAAGAAGATCTTGATCGCCTCAAACGTGTCAAAATAATTGATGTTCAGGTATTTGACCGTGTCATCCCAGAACCCGCCAGTGGTGATCGTCTGGCTTTCAGGATATTCCAGCAACAGGGGTGAGAACTGTCCCAGAACCCAGGTCAAAATCAGCAGGATCATTACCAGAACTGTCCGGCGATGGCGGGTGATCCACGAGCCGGGGAGCTCGTGATGTACCTGCCCCATACGCTCGGCAAAAGCCTGACTTAGGCGATCGACGGCAATGGCCAGAACCACAATGGCAATACCTGCCTCGAACCCAGCGCCGATGTCCAGTCGGCGCAGCGCGGCAAGGACGTCAAACCCTAATCCTCCGGCCCCGATCATCGAGGCAATGATGACCATGTTCAGCGTCAGCATGATCACCTGATTGACGCCTACCATCAGACTGTGGCTGGCGGAAGGAACCAAAACGCGCCACATCAACTGTTTTTGCGTCGTGCCTGCCATGCGCCCGAAGTCCAAAATCTCGGGGTCGACGGCTCTCAAGGCAAGCGTGGTGATCCGCACCATGGGTGGTGTCGCATAGATGATAGTTGCAACAAGCGCCGAAATCGGTCCAAAGCCGAACATGAACAGAATTGGTACCAGATAGGCAAAGATCGGAATTGTCTGCATCAGGTCCAGAATGGGCGAGATGATGCGATCGAAAGTCAGGTGGCGATAGGCCAATATCCCCAACAACAGCCCGCCGCCCGCGCCAATCGGCACCGCAATCAGGACCGAGGCAAGCGTTACCATCGCGCTGTCCCACTGGCCAAAAACGGCCAGATAGGTAAAGCAGCCGCCGACCAACGCCGCCAACCCCCAGTCCCGGCAATACTGTCCCAAAGCTATTACGGCGGTGATAACCACAATCCAGCTGATCGCAGGTAGGATGACTTGCGCATCGTTGCCTTGCCCGGTGACAAAACCCTCGGCCAGCAGGGACAAGACAAGGTCATAGGGCTGTTCTATCAACCAAGCAGCAGCGCGGGTAACGTCGGTGAACGAAACTGGGCCGATTGCAGCATCCTCGATCAGCCAGGACATTGCAGATGAGATATAAGTTTTGAACGGGACGACCCAAGCCGACGGGAATTTGGTGATCCAGCGCGCATCGAGCGCTTTTCCCAGGTTGCTGCCGAAATACCCCAGCAGGATCGTGAGTCCGACAAACAGCAGAATGATGAGCTGACTGCGGGACAGGCGGCTCATACCGCGTCCCCTTCACCGAATAGCACATGGGCCACAGCCTTGCGATCAATGGCGCCAATAACCAGCCCATTGCTGTCTGTCACGGGAATTGGCGCATCTGCGGCGATGATCCGTTCCGCCACGGTCGAGACGCGGGTCGATTGCACAATGGGCTCACCTTCACCTGCAGCGCCGACGGTCATTACACCACCAACCGTCAAAACCTTGGAGCGCGGAATATGGCGCGTGAATTCAGCCACATATTCTGTCGCTGGATTCATCACCAGTTCTTCCGGGGTGGCGATCTGGATGACTTCACCATCCTTCATAATGGCGATGCGGTCGGCCAAGCGAACGGCTTCTTCAAAGTCGTGCGTGATAAAGACAATAGTCTTATGCAACCGTTCCTGGAGTCGCAGAAATTCGTCCTGCATTTCGCGCCGGATCAGCGGATCGAGGGCCGAAAAAGGCTCGTCCAGAAACCAAAGATCGGGCTCTGTCACCAACGATCGAGCAATGCCCACACGCTGTTGCTGACCACCCGAGAGCTCTCGTGGATAGTAGTCCTCGCGCCCCTTCAGGCCGACCAGTTCCACCACGTCTCTCGCCTTTGCGTCGGCTTCGTGTTTGGGCGTAGCCTGAATAGTCAGGGGGAACATCACATTCTGCAATACGGTCAGGTGCGGCAGCAGGGCAAAATGCTGAAACACCATGCCCATCTTGTGCCGGCGGATTTCAATCATTTCTTTCTCGCTGGCGCGCAGCAGGTCGGCGTCGTCGAACAGAACCTCACCGCTTGTAGGTTCGATCAACCTGGACAGACAACGAACCAGGGTTGATTTGCCTGAACCGGACAGGCCCATGATGATGAAGATTTCACCTTCAACGATTTCAATATTGGCGTTGCGTACCGCTCCGATCACACCCGCATTTCGAATGTCATCTGCCGATGGGTTTGGATTTTGCGCCAGAAGGGTCTCGGCGTTTGGACCGTAAAGCTTCCAAACGTTTCGGCAGGACAGTTTTGTTGTGGGAGTCATCAGTGGTGTCCGGGACTAAGACGGAAAAAGACCGAAGCGGTAGAGGAGAGCGGGGTAACCGCTTCGGCCAAGCAGATTATTTAGAGATCCAGCCAGACCAACGGTCCTTGTTCGTCTCCATCCAATCCGCGACAACTGCATCAATATCCACACCGTCCAGATCGGCTTTGCCGACCATGGCGCTCATCTCGTCGTTATTGATGTTATAGGCTTCGATGATGTCATACGCGCCCGGCCACTTTTCTTGCAGGCCAGACCAAGCAGCCTTCCAGATCGGACCGCGCGGTTTTCCGCAATCATAGGCCAAGGCCGGGTTCACACCGACGGACGGGTCGCTGTAGCACTCGGCCGAGTATGGCGGAAACTCCACGAATTCACCGTCATATTTGGCCGGGGCCCAGTGCGGAACATAGACCCACAGCATGATCGGATCTTCGCGCTGATATGCGGATTCCAGCTCTGCAAAAAGCGCAGCATCCGTGCCTGCGTGGACAACTTCAAACTCTAACTCTAACGCTTCGACGCGTTCTTCGTCGAAACCGCCCCAGGTCACGGGTCCGCCGACATAGCGCCCATTTGGCGAGGTTTCAGCCGTGGCAAATTCCCCTGCGCAGTCTTTCAGAGCTTCCCAGTTTGGCAAGCCGGGGCAGCGGTCTTTCATGTAAGTCGGGTACCACCATTCTTCGATCGCCATCAGACCGGTTTCACCAACGTTCACCACATTGCCAGAGGCGGTGGCTTCGTCCAGCGCTTCACGCCCGGTGGTTTCCCAGATTTCCATTGCCAGATGTAGATCACCTGTCTTCAGGCCCGCAAACTGAGCGATATAGTCTGCCTGTACATATTCAACGTTGTATCCGGCCTCTTGCAGGATTGATCCCATTATCTTGGTGTTGATCAGCTGCCCTGACCAATCATGCAACGTCAGTTTGATTGGGTCCGTCGATTCGGCGGCCCAAGAAGCCGAAGCAGTTACGCCAGCGACTAATGCCATTGCGTGTAGTGCATTGAATTTCCTGATCATGTTGTGCTCCCTGAATGTGGCTTTTTGAGTGTTTTTCGTTTATTACACTTCCATGCTGCGCCAATCTGACAACTACGTCAATAAAAACCACACTTCGCCACGACTATTCGTTATAATTCACACAAAAAGCCCCGAACGGCACCGTATTGGGCGTAATATTGTTTTATTGGGATGACTGCCGTATCCCCCTTTCAGGAGGTCGCATGTTAAAGCCACGAAAAACCACAAATCAGCGCGAAGAAGAAATCCTTCGCGAGCTGCAACATGCGGGCGGATCGTGCAGGGTCAGCCTCCTGGCTCAAAAACTGAATGTTTCCAATGAAACGATCCGGCGCAACGTCAAGGCGCTGGAAGAGCGCAAGATCGTGCGGAAGGTTCATGGCGGCGTACATCTTAGCGAAGACGCCATAGAGCCACCCTTTGAAAACCGCTTGGGAACGCAAGCACATGCGAAAGAAGCAATAGCCCGGGCAGTCGCAAATACAATTAGCGACGGGGATTCCCTATTTCTGGATATCGGTTCGACGACCGCCTACGTCGCGCTTGCGCTACGGAAACACAAAGACCTGTTTGTAGTTACAAATTCGGTTTTCGTCGCTTACACGTTGTCAAAGCACAACAACAACCGGGTGTTTCTGGCGGGTGGAGAACTGCGCGCCCATGATGGGGGCGCTTTCGGTGCAGAGGCATTGGATCTTGTGAAGCGTTTCAACGTACAGCTGGCAGTGTTCTCGGTTGGAGCCGTGAATGGCGATTTGGGCTTCATGCTTCATGATCTTGAAGAGGCCAATATCGCGCGTGCTGCAGCTGAAAATGCGCAGGTGCGCATCGTCGTAGCCGACAGCGGAAAATTCAACAAGCGGGCTCCGATATCTCTCCATAACATGGCCGGAATTGATGTTTTGTATACGGACCGCGTTCCTCCTGCCAACATCCTGGCCATGCTCGACAAAAATGAAATCGAAGTTGTTATCGCAGGGTCGGACTAGTGTCAGAACTGATAGATGTACCCAGCTTACAAAACTGCATCTTTGAGGAGATGGCAGCCTTTTAATGAGATCATGTTGAAATCTGTTAACGAACTATTCGATGGGGAAAACGTCAAATCGCGCATGTTCGTCAACCGGGCCTCATAGTTTGCGACACATCCGTTCTGAATGTGCAAACAAGTTGGCAATGCCGACTATTATACTGACACTGGACCTGTTGTTCCTCTAACAACACAATCCAGCTCGCAGCAAATTTTAAAATGTTCCGACTCATCTGACGTAATGTAATCGGTGAACTTGTCACCTGCGAGTTTA
Organism: Ruegeria sp. O5; assembly: GCF_056535105.1. NCBI lineage: Bacteria > Pseudomonadati > Pseudomonadota > Alphaproteobacteria > Rhodobacterales > Roseobacteraceae > Ruegeria > Ruegeria sp. O5. Next base: position 64,399 of record NZ_JBQERN010000011.1, read on the forward strand.
CCGATGGCTTCGGCGGGGATTCGAATGGTGGTGAGCCCCGGCTCAACATCAGCCGATCCCTTGAAATCTCCGATGCCCATAATTGAAAGATCGCCGGGAACGTTTAACCCCAGTTTCTGGGCCGCAAACAAAGCGCCCTGCGCTATGACGTCATTTCCACATAACAAAGCCGTAAGTCGAGATGTTTCCGCCAAAAGGTTCAGCGCAGCCTGCTTGGCCTGCGAAACGCTGTAAGGAGCTTCAGATTCGTGCTCGCCCGGAACGGAGACACCCATATTTTGTAGCGCTTCGTGCACGGCGGAAAGTCGATGTTGCGCGCGGTCATTACCACTGGTCTTTGGAAAGATCAGCCCAATGTCACGATGCCCTAGGGCCAGCAGGTGCTCTGTTGCGAGACGGCCGGCCAACTGGTTGTCGGCCCCGACACAAGGAAGTTCCGAATCCTTTGAGTAGTTCCAAATCGCAAGTGCAGGTATTTTCTGCTGCGTGATCAACCGATTGGTGGCATCGGAATGCTCCAAGCCAACCAATGCCACGCCGTCCACACGATGTTCAAGAAACTTGCGGACCATCGCGTATTCCCGATCTAGATCATACCCGTGCGACGCCAGTAGAAGGCTGAATCCTGCCTTGTCGATAGAGTCGGAAAAAGCCTGAATGACCTCGGCGAAGATGGCATGGTTGATAGTTGGTACGACCAGGCCAATCGTTCCTGACCGTTTGCCATGCATTGTTTGAGCGGCACGATTGCGGATATACCCGAGCCGCTGCACTGCCCTGTTGATCTTTTTGCGAGTCGCAGGGCTGACCAGATCAGGGTGATTGAAGGTACGAGAAACCGTAGACGGTGAAACCTTCGCGGCCTTTGCGACTGCCACGATATCGACTTTACCATGCTGAAAATTAGACATAATTTCGTCCTGTTCGGTCGATTTTATGAAAACATTTGCAATACTATTTTCATCCCCTAACCTGATTTGTCAACAAACCAAAAGTGCAGACAAACGGGTTGGGAGGCACTGGATGGAATTCATTTACTACTTCGGGGATGTGTTCACACCGATGTCCTTCTTGCTGCTTTTGGGCGGCACGATCGGAGGGCTGATCCTGGGCGCGACACCAGGCTTGTCACCAACGATGGCGGTTGCCCTTTTGATTCCGTTCACCTTCCAGCTTGAGGCCGCACAGGGGCTGATCTTGCTGGGAGCCGCCTATACCTCGACCGTTGCTGGTGGCGCGGTGAGTGCAATTCTACTGAAAATCCCAGGCGCTCCAGCCAATATTGCCACCACTCTGGACGGCCACACCATGGCCAAGCAGGGACAAGGGGCGCGGGCGCTGCAACTGTCGTTTCTGGCCTCGGCGGTTGGCGGCATCTTCGGTGTGCTCCTATTAATCTTTCTGACACCGGTTTTGGCCAAATGGGCGCTGGCGTTTGGCCCCTCACACCTGTTCTGGCTGGCCATTTTAGGGGTGACTGTGATCGGCACGCTGGATTCTGCATCCGTGGTCAAAGGTTTGCTATCGGGTTGTATCGGATTGTGGCTGGCGACAGTCGGTTTCGACGACATTATGGGCGCGCAACGCTTTATCTTTCACCCTGCACTGGGCGGCGGCATCAACATTATCGCGGCGCTGATCGGTCTGTTCGCGATCCCTCAGGTGCTGACGATGTTTGCAAAGGGACGCCACGACACGGGTGCTGAAGTCATCGAAGTACAGCGCCATTCGATCATGGCCGCATTGCGAGAACTGTTCAGCCGCACCCGAGCACTTAGCATCGGCACACTGACAGGTTCCATCATTGGCCTGATCCCAGGCGTTGGCGGGCAAATTGCCGGGCTGGTTGCCTATGATCAGAGTAAGAAGTTTTCAGCCGAGAAGGACAAGTTCGGCACGGGTCATTCCGAGGGCGTAATTGCCGCGGAGTCCGCCAACAATGCGATGGTGGGCCCATCTCTGGTACCGTTGTTGACCTTGTCGATCCCGGGTAGCCCAACCGCAGCCGTTTTGCTGGGCGGGCTGCTGATTCACGGAATTTTTCCGGGCTCGGATCTGTTCGACAACCACCCGGACGTTGCGTGGACGTTCATAAACTCCATGCTGATCGGCCAGGTCCTGATGTGCGTCTTCGGCCTATACATTGCTGGTCTGGCCGCGCGTGTCGCGCAGGTGCCGCAATCGGTCATGGCGGCCGTTGTTTTGGCCCTTTCGGTCTTCGGCGCCTACTCGGTTCAGAGTTCGATGGGGGATGTCTATGTCATGGCGTGCCTTGGCATTGGGATGTTCTTTCTGGAACGATTTGGATTCTCGGCTGCTCCGTTGGTACTGGGATTGATCCTTGGTCCGATTGCCGAAGCCAACTTCATTCAGGGCGGAATGATCGCGGACGCGACCGTCGGCAAGGCCTCTTACTTCCTGACGGGCGGATTGAATCTTCTGCTGATCGCCGTTGTACTGGCTTCAATTGCCTACTCGGTTTGGATGGAACTTCGCCACCGGCGCTATACCACCAAAGAGGAGGCACAGGCATGAACCGCACACAACACATAATCGGGTCGGGTTTGGTTTTTGCCGTAGGACTTTGGGTAACCTGGGTCAGCTTTACTCAACAACCGGTCGAGGCATTTCTGTTTCCGCGTCTTATCGCTTCGGTCTTTGTGGTTTTGGCAGGGTGGACCTTCGGCAAAGCGCTGATGGGATTGTCCAAGGTAGGCAACGGCGTGACCCGCATGATGTTCATCAACATGCTGCCGGGCCTGTTCGTCACCCTTATCTATGTCTTCTGGGCGTCCAAATCGCTGGGGTTCTACACAGCAACGGCAATCGCGTTTTTCATTCTGCTGTCGATTTACGATCCAGACCCACATTCCGAAGCCAAAACCTGGGTCAAGCGCGGTGTCATCACAGCGATCTTTGTGGCGGTGATGTACGGGCTCTTTGCCATGCTTCTGCAAGTCTACACACCAAGGGAATTTCTGTTCTGACCGCAAGGGATGCGGGTGAACCAAAATAGGGAGGAAACGCAAATGAAACGGTTGATTACAGGGGCAGCACTGGCCCTCACGAGCCTGACGGGCGCGGCGGTTGCCGAGGAGTATCCCGAACGCCCAATCATGATGATGGTCAGTTACGGCGCTGGTGGCGCAACCGACTTTCAGGCGCGGATTGTCACCATGACATCCGGGAATGAAGACGCGCTGGGAATGCCAATCGCCATCATAAACAAACCCGGCGCCGGAGGGCGTGTGGGTTGGAACTGGTTCGCAACCCAGGCCGACGCCGATGGCTACACGCTTGCTGCCTACAATGTTCCACATTTCATCGCCCAATCGATCAAGGGTGGGGTCGAGTATTCGGTCGACAGCTTTGAGCCCATCGCCAACTGGGGTGCTGACCCGGCTGTCTTCGTGGTTGGTGCGGACAGCCCGTTCAACTCGATGGAAGGTGTTGTCGCATATGCCAAGGAAAACCCCGGCAAGCTTACCGTGTCCGGGGCTGGGCTTTTTGTTGGTCACCACATTGCGGCTCTTCAAATCGACAAGGCTGCAGGAACAACGATGGCCTATATCCCGACCAAAGGTGGCGGCGCAGCGGCCATGAAAGCGGTAATTGCTGGCGAAGTCATGGGTGGTATAAACAACCTGTCGGATGCGTTCCGCGCAAAAGAGGCGGGCAACGTCAAAATCCTGGGTGTCGCAGATCTTGAGCGAAACGCGTTCCTGCCCGACGTGCCGACTATGATGGAACAGGGGCTTGATGTCGACAACTCGTCGGTCAATTTCCGGGGCGTGATGGTGCCCAAGGGAACGCCGCCCGAGGTGATCGAGAAACTTGCGGAAACGGTTCCCGAGATGTTCGCCAACGATCGTGTGGTGAAAAAGATGGAAGCTGGCGGATCGCCCATGCACATCATGACACGCGATGAAGTGATCAAGATGTGGGAGAAACGTCAGCAAACACTGAACGAATTGTTGGCTGGGCTCTGAACCAGTCAACTCCCTACGGGGCGGAGTGGGTCCGCCCCGATCAAACAATCGAGGACCGAGATGAACGCTCAGGAAGGGGTTTCCCCCCAGATCGACGAAGTTGATCGCATAGTAGCGCATGCGCGCAAGGCCCAAGCGACCTTTGAAGAAAGCGGCAGTCAGGCGCTGTACGACAAGGCGGCGCTGGCGGCGGGATGGGCAATCATGGAGCCAACACGCAATCGGGCACTGGCCGAAATCGCTGTTGCGACCACCGGTCTGGGTAATGTTCCGGACAAGATTACAAAGAACCACCGCAAGACTCTGGGCTTGTTGCGCGATATCGCTGACGTGAAAACCCACGGCATCATTAGCGACAATCCAGCAACCGGCATGACCGAGATTGCACGCCCAATCGGTGTAATCGGTGCTGTGGTTCCATCGACCAACCCCGCTGCGACGCCGGCGAACAATATCATCAATGCGCTCAAAGGAGGCAACTCCATCGTGGTGGCACCATCCCCCAAAGGAGTCGCTTCCTGCGAGATGCTGATCGCTTTTATCCATTCAGAGTTTGACAAGCTCGGCCTCGATCGCGATCTGGTCCAGATGATCCCTGCGCCCGGATCCAAGGCCAAGACACAAAGGTTGATGGAAGCCGTAGATCGCGTGATCTGTACCGGCAGTCAGAACAACGTCCAACGCGCACAATCCTGTGGAACGCCAGCAGTGGCGGTTGGTGCGGGCAATGTGACGGTGATTGTGGACGAAACCGCAGATCTGGCCGCAGCTGCTTTCAGGATCACGGCATCGAAATGCTTCGACAACGCGACGTCCTGCTCGTCTGAAAATGCGCTGGTTGTTGTAGATGCGGTCTATGACGCCTTTGTCGCCGCGATCGCCGTTGAAGGCGGTGCCTTGGTACCATCTTCCGAGGCTGGAAACATCATCGCACGGCTGTGGCCCGATGGGCATCTCAACCGATCTGTAATCGCGCAGGACGCTGGCAAGATGCTTGAAGCACTGGATATGGCGGATAAGGTCCCCGAAGGGACCAAGTTCCTAGCCGTGGAAACTGACGGAATTGGCCCGGATCATCCTTTGTCGGGGGAAAAGCTCAGCCGGGTTCTGGCGCTTTATCGAGCGGCAAATTTTGAAGAAGCCAAGGTAATCGCGGCTCGTATTCTGGAACACCAGGGCGCGGGGCATTCTGTCGGAATCCATACCAGCGACGACGCGCGCGCGGTTGGGTTGGGTCGTGACCTGCCCACCTGCCGGGTCATTGTAAACCAGGCGCATACCTTTGCCACTGGTGGCAGCTTCACCAACTGCATGCCCTTTTCGCTGTCAATGGGCTGCGGCAGTTGGGGAGGCAATTCCATCGACACCAATCTGCATTGGCGGCATTTCGTACAAACGACAAAGATCATCCGTGAAACGCCGCCGCGCGAGCCCGAATTGGAAGCGATATTTGGCGGCTATTGGTCGGAGGCGGGGCAATGATCGAACCACCCAAGGGAACCGTCCGGGACTGGCTTGACCGTCGGGCAAGCCGCGGGGGAACCGGGTTCGTTTTCCCGGACGGGGCGCGGGACCTGAATTGGGGTGAATTGCGTGACTCAGCTCGCCGCATCGCAAGCATGTTGACCGAACGGGGTGTGGCGAAGGGAGAAAGCGTCGCCATCCTCTACCCCAATTGCCGGGAAGCGCTTGAGGTCCTTTTTGGCGTTCTCTATGGCGGATTTCGGGCCACGATGATCAATCTTGTCGCGGGTGACAGCGCCGTTGCCTATGCGCTGGAACACAGCGGCGCGTGCTATGGATTTGTACATTCCGATCAAACGGACCTGTTCAGGCGAACGGCCAATCCTGCGAGAATCAAACAGTTGAAGGTGGCAGATGCCGTTGAGTCCGGCAGCAACCTGCATAGCCTCTCGCCTCATAGCCACGCTTTGTTGATGTATACATCCGGAACAACCGGTCGCCCCAAGGGGGTGGTCCACACACATTCCAGCCTGTTGGCAGGGGGTTGGACGACCAAAATTGCCCATGAATTGTCCGAGGCTGATCGCGGGTTTTGCGTCTTGCCGATCTATCATATTAACGGGCTCTGCGTGACGGTGATGGGAACACTGGTCTCAGGCGGATCGTTGGCCATGTGCGAACGATTTTCTTCCAGCAAATTCTGGGACAATCTTGGAAAGGCCGAGGCAACGTGGTTCTCGGTCGTTCCGACCATTATCTCGCATCTGCTGCACTCTGAGACTAGTCCGGATGCGCAAACCCGGCAACGCGTGCGTTTCGGGCGCTCTGCGTCGTCAGCCTTGGCGCCGGACGTGCAGCGTGGCTTTGAGGATCGTTTCGAAATCCCAATCGTGGAAACCATGGGCTTGACGGAAACTGCCGCTCAGATTCTGTCAAACCCGCTGCCCCCCGGCGTTCGGAAGATTGGTTCACCCGGCATTGCATATGGAAATGAGGTTGCAATTCTGGACGCGGAATTTCGGCCTGTACCTACCGGAACAGAAGGTGAGTTGGTCATACGCGGTCCGAATGTGATGCTGGAGTACCTCAATGACCCGGATGCTACTGCGGGCACATTTACTTCGGATGGCTGGTTGCTGACCGGAGATCTCGCCCGCATGGATCAGGACGGGTATGTTTATGTGACCGGTCGATTGAAAGAACTGATCATTAAGGGAGGGGAGAATATAGCCCCTCGTGAGATTGACGAGGCACTTTATTCACACCCCGACGTTGTTGAAGCTGCGGCCTTTGCCCGCCCTTGCAAAAGCTACGGTGAAACCGTCGAGGCAGCGGTAAAAATTCGAGAAGGTTCTGAATTGACGCCGCAAGCTTTGTCAAAGATCTGTGAGTCCCAGCTAGGCCGTTTCAAGTCTCCTGACAAAGTTCACATTCTGATTGATCTTCCAAAGGGCCCGTCGGGAAAGATCCAGAGAAACAGGATCCTACAAATCGTTAGCGAGGAGGCGAGCGACTTGAAGATGTAGATGGCAATGCCGGTCCGACTCTACCTGAAAAATAAATGCCAAAACAAAAGCGGGAATAGCCACAAAGGCAATTACCGACGCCAGCTTCAGCAGTGCCGAAAGCCTTTCAATCGTCATGATAAGCGTGTTTCCATCAACGGTTCTAGGCACCCGTTGTGGCAGGTGCCTGAACGCCTCTCCTCTTTCAGAGCGATCTTACTCAACCGCCACCGTCACCGAGATTACCTTGCAGGTAAAACGCAAAGCTGCTTCGGTGCCGTTCGCTTTGGCCATCGGTGTGGAAAGGTCGAAGCCAACGTCTGCTGTATCGTCCGCCGAAAAGATGATGGCCTGCGTCTGGTCGGTCCTGCCCTGTGCCACCTGCATCTCGTCAACAAAGAGGGTGCCGTCCCACCTTTGCCAGGGCTTCCACCGTCATAATCGAAATCGAGGACGATTTCATGAGTACCTTCGGTCACAGGTTCGGACGCCGAAACGGTAAATATCTCGATCCCCAACCAGTTGTAGGCATAGGCTGGAACGCCATTTTCAACATAAAACGACCAGCCGCCAAAGCGGCCCGCTTGTGCGATAATAGCTCGGTGGTCTTCGTTAGAAGGTTCTTCGATATGTTCTGCAATGCGTTTGGAGAGGTGCTGGATATTCGGGGTCATGCCGGTCATGCCACTGCAATCGCCGAAGCTGCATGACGACGGAAAGGCCCATGCGATCACCCGAACTACTCGGCGCGCTCAACTCTGTGCAACAGAGCCTGACAAAGCTCAGTGATCTGACCCGTGGTATTCTGAACCGTGTGATACATGTAATGGACCACAGGCTTGCTGAAATGACGTCACTGATTCGCGTATTTTTTGGTTTGTCCGAGGCCAGAATGCAGTCGCCATTCGGGCACGAAGGATTGTTCGGATTTCGCGTGGCTTCACGAAAATGTCACGAAGACCGAGCTGATCCTCAGAAAATTGCCAGCGATAGGTCGTTGGAGATATTTCTGCTTGTGGTTGCCTAAAATTTCATCAAGGCTTTATCCCAGAGCCAAAAGATGTCACGGTTCAACGCAGTGAAAGACAACTTTCGCAACTTCTTTACCGACAGAAACCAAGAAAGCTGCGACGCAGTGTTCCTTGCGAATTGGCAAAACCAAAATCGAAATGGACGAAGTCCCAGCGGGCGTCGGTCTAATCCGGCTGCTGCGTGCGACCCCGATCAAGTGGGGCCGCGCGGCGACGAACATATGGGAGAGAAATCATGAACAGATACATTCGGAACTCAGTGGCGGGGCTTTTGTCGTCGACCATGATCACAGGTGCCGCGTTTGCCGCTGGCACGCATCCTGAAACCGGCGAAGCGCTGGCGGACGATCAAACCTTTACCTACCGTATTCTGGACGAGCACAGCTCGGTCGATCCGCAGGTTGTCGAAGACGTTTCCGGTGCTGAAATTGTACGTGACCTGTTTGAAGGGCTGATGAACCAGGATGAGGATGGCAATCTGGTTCCGGGCGTCGCCACAGGCTACACCGTCGATGACAGCAAGAAAGTCTATACCTTCACACTTCGCGACAATGCTAAATGGTCGAATGGCGACCCGGTAACCGCCGGAGATTTCGTTTTCGCATGGAAACGCGCGGTTGATCCGGCGCTGTCCTCTCCTTACGCGTGGTTCATGGAGCTGATGTCGATCGAAAACGCATCAGCGATCATCGCAGGCGAAAAGCCGGTTGATGATCTGGGTGTCAAAGCCATCGATGACACGACCCTGGAAGTCACGCTGAGCGCGCCGCTGCCGTATTTCCCGCAGATGACAACGCATTCGACGACCTTCCCGGCACCTCAGAAGGTGATCGCGGAATTTGGCGATGAATGGACCAAGCCCGGAAACATCGTGTCGAATGGCGCGTATGTTCTGACCGAGCACCTGCCGCAGGAACGTTCAGTCCGTGAGCGTAACGAGATGTACTGGGACAATGACAACACCATCATCGACAAGGTTGTGGCACTGGTCATCAATGACGAAAACGTAGCCCTGACCCGCTATCTGGCCGGTGAACTGGACCGGACCGAAGTTCCCGCCGGTCAATTCCCGCGTCTGCAGGAAGAGCATCCGGGCGAGGCTATCAGCTTCCCGCGCCTGTGCAACTACTACTACACGTTTAACGTGTCGGACAGCGGCCCTGAAGAATTCAAGGATCCCAAAGTTCGTCAGGCCCTGTCGCTAGCCGTTGACCGGGACATCATCACCAAGAATATCAAGGCCGGTGGCGAGCCGCCCGCGTATACATTCGTGCCAGAAGCAACCGCAGGTTTTACTGTCCCGGTCGTTGAAATGGCATCGATGAGCCAGGCCGAGCGCGATGAGCTGGCCAAGGAACTGCTGGCCGAGGCCGGCTTTGGCGCGGATAACCCTCTGACCTTCTCGATGGTCTACAACACATCGGAAGCGCACAAGAAAGTTGCCGTCGCGCTGAGCCAGATGTGGAAGCAAAAACTGGGCGCCAATGTTGAACTGGCCAACATGGAATGGAAAGTCTTCCTGGAAGAGCGGGGCAACCAGAACTTTGATCTGGCCCGCGGCGCGTGGTGCGGCGACTATAACGAAGCCTCGACTTTCCTTGATCTGTTGCAGTCGGATTCGGGCTACAACGACGGCAAGTATAACAATGCCCGCGTGGACGAGTTGCTGGCCGAAGCCAAAACTTCGGACGATCCGGCACCGCTGTACACCGAGGTCGAGCGTATTATCGCTCAGGAAACCCCCGTTATCCCGATCTATCACTATGCTGGTGTCTACATGATGGATAGCGATGTCGGAAACTGGCCGGTCAAAAACGTAGAGCAAAACTGGTACTCCAAGAACCTCTACAAAATCGCCGAGTAATCATCTTCTGACCATGACCTGCCCCGAAGTTTTCTTCGGGGCAGCGCCATCTATTGGGGGCATTGAATGCTTGCCTATGTCATTCGGCGGGTGCTGACCGCCATACCGACGATTCTGCTGCTGATCGTCGCCTGTTTCTTTTTGATGCACTATGCGCCCGGTGGGCCCTTTACCTCGGAACGGACATTGCCGCCGCAGGTTCTGGCCAATATCGAGGCGCGGTACGGTCTGGACCAGCCGTTGTGGAAGCAACTCTGGGATTATCTGTACAATATCGTTGTGCATTTCGACTTTGGCCCGTCCTTCAAGTTCAAGGACCGCGATGTGAACGACATCATCGCGCAGGGCTTTCCGATCTCACTGACCTATGGGTCGCTGTCCTTTCTGGTCGCTACTGTGGTGGGCATCGGACTGGGGATTGCCGCCGCAATCCGGCACAACAGCTGGATCGACTACTTTGCGGTTGGGCTGGGGATTGCAGCGCAGGCGCTGCCCAACTTCATCATGGGTCCGATCCTGATCCTGACCTTCACCCTGTGGCTGGGATGGTTGCCCGGCGGTGGGTGGAATGGTGGTCAGTGGCCCTATCTGATCATGCCGGTTATTGCCCTTGCGACATCTTACATGGGGTCGATTGCGCGGATCACCCGGTCTTCAATGCTGGAGGTTCTGAATTCGAACTTCATCAGAACCGCCCGTGCCAAGGGCCTGCCGACTAGAACCGTGATCTGGCGCCATGCGATGAAGCCGACATTGCTGCCGGTCGTATCTTATCTGGGGCCGGTGTTTGTGTATGTGCTGACCGGATCCGTCTTTGTTGACATCTACTTCTCGACCGGTGGTCTGGGGCAGGCTTATGTCGGCTCGGCCTTGTCACGCGACTATGCTGTGCTGCTTGGGGTTACGATCCTCTATGGCGTTCTGACCGTTCTGGTAAACCTGCTGACCGATCTGGCCTATGCCTGGTTCGATCCGAAGATCCGCTATTGAGGGGCTGGATATGCTAGGAAAATCACAAAAAGCCGCGCATCTGGCCGAAGAAATCACCGATTATACAGCCGTTCAGGGGCGTTCGCTCTGGCAGGACGCGCGCATGCGCTTTGTACGAAACAAAGCAGCAATGGCCAGTGTGTTCATTTTGCTGCTTATCGTGTTGTTCACAATCCTTGGCCCGTATTTTGCGGTCTGGAGCAATGAAGAGATCGACTGGAATGTCATGGGCGATGTCCGGGGCATGGGAATGCCGTCGATGGAAACGGGTCACTATTTCGGTGTCGATGATCTGGGGCGCGATCTGTACAGCCGCGTCATTCAGGCTACCACGACGTCCCTGCTTGTGGGGTTGATCGGGGCGGCGACCGCTCTGATCGTTGGTACGTGTTATGGCATTACTGCCGGTTACTTTGGGGGTCGGACGGATGGCGCCATGATGCGTTTTGTCGACATCCTTCTGGCTATCCCGACAACTCTGATCATCATCCTTCTGCTGGTTGTTGCCGGGCGATCCTTCTTCACGCTTTTCATCGCACTGGGCGCGGTTGGATGGCTGACCATGTCACGTATCGTTCGCGGGCAGACGCTTGCCCTGAAGAACCGCGAATTCATCGAGGCTGCTCGCGCCGCGGGCGTCAGTGAATTTACGATCATGTATCGTCATATTTTGCCCAATCTGCTGGGTGTTGTGATCGTCTATGCCTCGCTTCTGGTGCCCGAGATGATCCTGACCGAAAGTTTCATCTCCTTTCTGGGCCTGGGGATTTCCGAACCCTACACGTCGCTGGGGAGGCTGATCGCAGAAGGGGCGGGAACCATGGGCTATGGAACGTTGTGGCAATTGATGTTCCCGCTGACATTCTATGTCGCCATCATCATCACGATGTTCTTCATCGGCGATGGTCTACGTGACGCTTTGGACCCGAAGGACCGCTGATATGAGTCTGTTTTCCGTAAAGAACCTGAGCGTCCGGTTTGACACCCCCGATGGTGTCGTTGAGGCGGTCAAGGATATCAGTTTTGATATTAATCCGGGCGAATGCCTTGGTATCGTTGGTGAAAGTGGATCCGGCAAAAGCCAGACTTTCATGGCCGCTATGGGTTTGTTGCCCTCTGCCGGACACGCCAGCGGGTCAGCCAAGCTGAACGGTCAGGAGATTTTGAACCTGCCGGTGAACAAGCTGAACCAGATCCGCGGCGACGATGTCGGCATGATCTTTCAGGATCCTCTGACTGCATTAACGCCACATCTGAAGATTGGGCAACAGATGCGTGAAGTGCTGCAGGTCCACGAGGGCCTGAAGGGGTCAGCCGCGCGCGCGCGCTGTCTGGAGTGGTTGGACAGGGTGCGCATTCCCGAAGCGGGCCGCCGTCTGGACCAGTTCCCGCACGAATTATCCGGTGGAATGCGACAGCGTGTGATGATTGCGATGTCGATGCTGTGCAGTCCCAAACTGCTTATTGCGGACGAGCCGACGACGGCGCTGGATGTTACGGTTCAGGCAGACATCCTTGATCTGATGGTTCATCTGCAAAAGGATGAAGGCACCGCAATTGCACTGATCACACATGACATGGGCGTCGTTGCGCGCATGTGCGACCGGGTTCAGGTCATGCGGATGGGTGAATTCGTCGAAGCCGGTGAAACACGCGCGCTGTTCCGAAATCCGCAACATGAATACACGCGGGCCCTGCTGGAGGCGATGCCCCGGATTGATTCCGGCGACGCACCGCGCGCTTTGGAAAAGGCCGAAGAACCCCTTCTCAAGGTTGATGATGTCAAGGTTCATTTCCCCATTCATGTCTCTGGCGGGTTGTTCGGGCGCAAGGTTCCGCTGAAAGCTGTCGACGGTGTCAGCTTTGATATTCGCAAGAGCGAAACTCTGGGTGTCGTGGGCGAATCCGGTTGTGGAAAATCGACGCTGGCGCGCGCGGTCTTGCAACTGATCGAACCCAGCGCGGGCGGCGTCAGCTGGTTGGGCCATCCGATCGTCGGCTTGAAGCGATCCGAGCTGAACAAATACCGCAAGGACCTGCAGATCGTGTTCCAAGACCCGTTGGCCAGTCTTGATCCACGCATGACCATTTCAGCGTCGATTGCTGAGCCGCTGAAAACCTACCGCCCCGATCTGACGGACCGGGAACGCAAACAGATGGTCGCCGAGATGATGGAGCGGGTTGGTCTACAGGCCAACATGATCAACCGTTACCCGCACGAGCTGTCCGGAGGGCAGAACCAGCGCGTCGGCATTGCGCGGGCGATGATCAACAAGCCCAGGCTGATTATCTGCGACGAGGCGGTTTCAGCGCTCGACGTTTCCATTCAGGCGCAGATTGTCGAGCTGCTAAAGGAACTTCAGCAGGAATTTGGCCTGTCGATGATTTTCATCAGCCATGACTTGTCGGTTGTGCGTGCGGTATCGAACCGGATCATGGTTCTGTATCTCGGGCGAATTGTGGAAATGGGTGACGGTGAGGTGATCTGCTCGGAACCGATCCACCCTTATACTCAATCGCTGATTTCGGCCGTGCCGATACCGGACCCGGATGTAGAGCGGACGCGGCAGCGCCTCAAACTGCCGGGTGAGCTGCCATCGCCGCTGGATCCCAAAGCCGCGTTGCGTTTCTTGCCCAGTCGGCTGGTCAACGGTCGCAGTGATTATGTTCCAAAGCTGCAGGAGGTCGCACCAGACCATTTTGTAGCGGAACACGACACACTGGATTCCATCATGGCCAATGGCTGAGAGAAGGGTCTGCTGCAGGTTTTCGGTGCTTGAAGCATGCGCCGAAAACCTGCGCAGGGACTGTACGAAGAAACCGTAGCGTGTGGTGGGGCTTAACGCTCGGGAATGAAAGACAATCCTGACACAAGCTGTCGCAGGCCAAGAGCTGCTCCGGCAAAGATCGCCGCAAAGGTTATAGGCGCGCTATAGGCCAGCAGAGAAAAAGCGGAGATGCCTTGCCCGACGCTGCACCCAACCGCAATTATTGCTCCGGGTCCCATAATTGCCGCTCCCAGCATCTGCCGCTTAAGTTCACGTGGATCTTCGCAGGCTTCCCAGCGGAAATGACCTTTTGACCATGACCCGAGGAAAGCCCCAATCAGAACCCCTGAAACCGAACCGACCGCAAACGAGAGCGTGTTGCCTGAGGCGGTCATGAGATAGAACACGGTATCACCCAAAGGCGCGGCAAACGTGTGTGTTTGCAAGGTCTCACCTTCAAACCCGTGTGTGGCCACCCAATTGGTGCCAAGCCAGCCTGAAACGACTGCCAATCCGACCGCCGCACCCCAAAAAACCTGCGCAGGTGATTTGCGAAACCGATCATTTGTCAGGGCAAATACTACTATGGCAGAGCCGACAAGCGTTCCTGTAACCCATGCCGGTATCGACGTCAGCCGTTCGGCAAGGAAGCTGACGCTTTGAGGATTACCGAGATCCATGGCTTCGGGGAAAAGCCAGATCCTGACATAGGCCAGAGGGCCGGACATGACCATATATGCGGAAAGGCCCACGATCAGGACAATGACGAATGACCGAAGGTCGCCGCCGCCAAGGCGTGCAAGCGCGCCATAGCCGCAGTTTCCGCTGATGGCCATGCCATATCCGAACATTAATCCGCCAATGACCGATCCGATCGGATTCCATGTCTGCGCAATATAGGTCGTGCTGAGCGGATCAATCCACCCTAACGCTATGCCCAAATGGCTGCCGACAATCGCAACACCTATCGCAACGGCCCACATACGCAGGCGCCGGTCGTCATTTGCATAAAGATAATCTTCAATCGCACCCAAGGTGCAGAACCGCCCAATGCGCGCGGCAAGACCAAGTACAATGCCGCCAACCAGACCGATCAGCGCAACTGTATTGGCGTCTCCCAGAAGTTCGAACATGGCCAGTCTCCTCCCAAAGCTGGCGGTGTTTCTCGCGGGCTTCTATTTGTCCCGACAGAAAAGATTGTAGACGACTTCCAGGATCTGAGTCGACCGGTCGTCCGCCAATCTGTAGTAGATCGTTTTGCCTTCCCGCCGTGTCTTGACCAGCCCTTCAAAGCGCAAGCGGGACAATTGTTGGGAAACGGCAGCCTGTCTGGCCGACAACATTTCCTCCATCTGCGTGACGGATTTTTCCCCTGATGACAAATAGCACAGAATCATCAGCCGCCCCTCATGGCTGATCGCCTTGAGGAAATTGGACGCCGTCTGGGCGTTATCCATCATCCTGTCCAAGTCCTCGTTGCACATGTCCTTGGTGAACACGGGCAGTTTCGACGGTTTGTCCAACAAGATCATCTCGCTTTCGTGGCTTCACGTATTCAAAACAGTATATGTAAATCCCGAGGATTTAACCAGAGCTCTCGATCTTAACTCCGGCGTCACGTAGTAAAACACCCAATAGCCCCCAGAAAAAGTCTTCGCCAGGATAACCTTCGATCCGGCCGATTTCTTGACCGTCCTCCAGCAATACAAAGGTCGGCGTATAAAAAAGCGGCCGGTCCAGGGTAATCCCTTCGGGCGTGGTTGCGTGGATGTCCGTTCGTTGCAGTGGGGCAGCTTTTCCTTCCGCTGTCAGCGGGTAGATTTCGGAAATTTCGGCGTCCCAGCGGGCGCACCACATGCACCCGTCTTCTTCGGCCATCAGCAACACCATTTCAGCCCGAGACGCAGCAGGCCAGATCAGCAATGTGATGACGAGCAATGTATGTATTACGTGACGCATCAAAAGCTCCGATTGACCTGGGTGGTACATCTTTATTATTTTGAATGTGTGAATAGTAACCTGTCTGGACGGATTTGACCATGCTCGACATCACGTTTGCAGGGGCTCTGATCGCGGGGCTTTTGTCGTTCCTGTCCCCCTGCATTCTGCCCATTGTCCCTTTCTACCTCAGCTATCTTGCAGGCGTCGGGATGGAGCAGATTTCGGCCGGTTCGACGATCACCCCGGATGTTCGCCGCCGGGCGACCCTGTCAGCGATTGCTTTTGCTGCAGGGATCATCACGGTCTTCATGGCGCTTGGGGCCACGGCGTCGATCTTTGGTCAGCTGGTTCGCGCGTATTTCGACATTCTGCGATGGATCGCTGCGCTCATCATCATCGCGATGGGCCTGCATTTTCTGGGTCTTTTCCGCATCGGGTTCCTGTATCGACAGTTTCGTGCAGATATCGGCGAGACGACAAATGTAAGCGTGATCGGGGCATATGTTCTGGGGTTGGCTTTTGCCTTTGGCTGGACGCCTTGCGTCGGGCCGGTCCTGGCGGCGATCCTGTTCACAGCGGCCGGAACCGAGACCGCCTGGCGTGGTGCCGTGCTTTTGTTCGTCTATGGGGTTGGCATGACAGCGCCGTTTGTTCTGGCAGCCTTTCTGGTTCGGCCATTCATGCAATGGATGGCACGTTTCCGGAAACATCTGGGAATGATTGAAAAGGCGATGGGTGTCTTACTGATTCTTTTTGGCATCCTGATCGCGACCAATTCCATAAATCTAATCGCACAATGGATGCTGGATCACATGCCTTGGCTGGCGGCCATTGGCTAATTCGGGAGAACACCATGAAACGGATAGTATTGTTCTTGATTGCGGGGCTGTTTGCTGGGGCGGTTTCCGCGGCTGAACTGGGGGACGACGGTCTGCATAAAACGCCGTGGATGCGGGACACGTTCAAAGACCTTCGTGAAGACCTTGAAGAGGCGACGGGGGAAGGCAAGCGGTTGGTTCTGTTCATTGAACAACAGGGCTGCATCTACTGCAAAAAGATGCATGAAGAGGTTTTCCCCGAACCCGACCTGTCTGCGTATATCGAGGAAAACTTCTTCGTCGTTCAGCTGGACTTACACGGAAGTACGATGGCCGTCGATTTTGACGGAGAAGAAGCCGAGCAAAGATCACTGATGCGCAAATGGGGGATTCTGTTCACCCCTACTTTGGTTTTCCTGCCGGAGGACGTGTCAGAGGATGCCACAGCAATCGAAGCGGCCGTTGCGGTCATGCCCGGGGCGTTCTCGAAGGGAACGACCCTCGATCTTTTTACCTGGGTCAATGAAAAACGGTACGAGCTTGATAATGGGGAAGATTTTCAACGGTATCATGCGCGCCGCATTCAAGAACGAAACAATGTTTCGCAAGATTGACGCAGCGCAGTATAAATAAAAAAATTCATTAAGATGAATTTAATGTTGCGATGAACCCTGCCCGTCGACTACGGTACACAGAGGCTTTGGGTCGCAAAGCGCCATCGGCGCGGTAGCAAATGGGAGGGATCATGAAGCTGAGACACTTGACTTTGGCTTGTATCATAACAGGCAGTGCCGCCATCGCGGCAGAAACAGGACCAAAAGAGGTACAGTTCGACGATTATGGCGCGGTGGAGGCTTCATTGACCGGCGTGGCTGGCGATGCGGCAAACGGTGCGGTCATCGTGGGCGAGAAATCCAAGGGCAACTGTGTGGCCTGTCATCAGGTCACTGCTTTGGCGGATATTCCGTTCCATGGCGAAGTCGGTCCGCTGCTGGATGGGGCCGGGGACCGGTGGTCCGAGGCGGAGCTTCGAGGACTGGTCGCAAATGCCAAGATGACGTTTGACGGAACGGTCATGCCGGCCTTCTACAAGGATGACGGCTATATCCGCCCGGGCGACGCCTATACTGGCAAAGCTCCGTCAGGGCCTTTGACGTCAATCCTGACTGCACAGGAAATCGAGGACGTCGTCGCGTTCCTCGCAACCCTAAAAGAACAATAATCACGCTTTCAGGCGTGAATTCGTGAGGATCCAAAGGAGATTGAAAATGGAATTTTCTCGTCGCGAGACTCTGGCTCTTGGTCTGGGCGCTGCGGTCCTGACCCTGATGCCGTTCCGCGCAAATGCGGCTGCGGAAGACGCGATAGCCGCGTTTACTGGCGGTGCAGACATGGCCGACGGCGGTGTGACACTGACGGCGCCGGAAATTGCCGAGAACGGAAACACCGTTCCGATCGAAGTCAGCGCGCCGGGTGCGGCTGCGATCCTGATCGTAGCGGCCGGAAACCCCGAGCCCGGCGTTGCCACGTTCAACTTTGGCCCGCTGGCTGCTGCACAGGCGGCTTCGACCCGCATTCGTCTTGCAGGAACGCAAGATGTCATTGCTGTGGCCAAAATGGCTGATGGCAGCTTTGCCAAGGCCTCGGCAACCGTAAAAGTGACAATTGGCGGCTGCGGCGGCTGATCGCCACGCGCCCTGAAGAACAGGAGAACAACCAATGGCATCCGGTGTAAAACCCCGCGTCAAGGTTCCAAAAACAGCCGCTGCTGGCGAAGCAATCACGATCAAAACACTGATCAGCCACAATATGGAAAGTGGCCAGCGTAAGGATAAGGAAGGCAACGTCATTCCGCGCTCGATCATCAATCGGTTCACCTGCGAGTTTAACGGAGAGCTGGTGATAGACGTGACGATGGAGCCGGCGATTTCGACAAACCCGTACTTTCAGTTCGATGCAACCGTGCCTGAAGCCGGGGAATTCGTTTTCACGTGGTATGACGATGACGGGTCCGTTTACGACACAAAAAAACCGATCGAGATCGCCTGACGGCTCGACCGTAACGGCAGATCAGCGCCGGTGGTAAAAACCTGCGCTGATCACCCAAGGGAGGAACGCAATGAATAAAAAAGCACTCACGGCGATCGCGGCAGTTCTGGCTTTCCCGGTTTCAGTGGCAGCTGGACCTGACGAAGACAAGCTGGTGATCAACGAAGAACTGGAAATGGTTTCGGTGACCGAGGCCCCGGCCCATGTCGAGAACTTCGATACGATCTACTCGGGGTGGCATTTCAGGACCGATGAAACGCAGGCGTTGCAGATCGACGATTTCGACAACCCGGCTATGATCTTTGTCGACCAGGCCGCTGATCTTTATGAGGCTGTCGATGGCGCGGCTGGCAAAAGTTGCTCTTCGTGCCACGATGATGTGGAAAGCTTCAAAGGGCTGCAAGCGTCCATGCCGAAGGTCGATGCGGAAACCGGCAAGCTGGTTGTGATGGAAGATCTGATCAACAAGTGCCGTACGGAACGCATGGAAGCAGATGCGTGGAAATGGTCTGGTGCCGATATGCAGGGCATGGTCGCGCTGATTGCCTTTCAGTCACGAGGGCTGCCCATGAATGTCGCCATTGACGGCGATGCTGCCCCATATTGGGAGCAAGGCAAGGAAATGTACTACACCCGATATGGTCAGCTGGAGTTGAGCTGCGCCAACTGTCACGAAGACAATTGGGGCAACATGATCCGGGCCGACCATCTGAGCCAGGGGATGATCAACGGTTTCCCGACTTATCGTCTGAAGCAGGCCAAGCTGATCTCGCGTCACAACCGCTTCCGCGGCTGTATTCGTGATACACGCGCTGAAACCTTTGCTGAAGGTTCGGACGAATTCCGGGCGCTGGAGCTTTATGTAGCATCGCGCGGCAACGGCCTTTCGGTCGAAACGCCAGCCGTGCGTCAGTAACAAAGAACCCGCGCCGGGATTTCCGGGCGCGGGTTTTTCATTTCTGCCACATTCACACATTTATATGTGAAATAGGAAAGCCAACAGATGATATCGCGACGTGATTTTCTACAGGTCTCCATGGCGGCCTCAGCGCTGTACGGGGCATCCGGTTTCGGGAACTGGGCAAGGCTGGCAGCCCAGCAAAGCCTGACCCAGGACCAGTTGCTGGAATTTGAGACCTTCGGAAATATCAGCCTGATTCATATCACGGATATCCACGCGCAGCTCAAACCGATTTACTTCCGCGAGCCCGAGGTCAACCTGGGCATCGGAGACGCGCGCGGGCAAATGCCGCATGTGACGGGGGCCGCATTTCGCAAGGCTTACGGGATCGAAGATGGCAGCCCGTCCGCCTATGCGCTGACTTACAATGACTTTGCTGCATTGGCGAAGACCTATGGCCGCGTCGGAGGGCTTGACCGGGTCTCGACCGTTATCAACGCCATCCGTGCCGACCGGCCAGATGCGTTGTTGCTGGATGGGGGCGATACCTGGCATGGCTCGTATACCTGCTATCAGACAGCGGGTCAGGACATGGTCAACGTGATGAATGCACTCAAGCCCGATGCGATGACATTCCATTGGGAGTTCACGTTGGGCAGCGAGCGGGTCAACGAGATCGTTGAAGGTTTGCCTTTTGCGGCGTTGGGTCAGAATATCTTTGACGCGGAATGGGATGAACCTGCGGAGCTTTTCAAGCCCTACAAGTTCTTCGAACGCGGCGGGGCCAAGGTTGCCGTCATCGGACAGGCTTTCCCGTATATGCCAATTGCCAACCCCAGTTGGATGTTCCCGGAATACTCGTTCGGGATCCGGGATGAGAACATGCAGGCCATGGTGGACGAGGTGCGCGACGCAGGTGCCGATGTTGTCGTCGTCCTCAGCCATAACGGCTTTGACGTGGACAAAAAGATGGCGAGCCGCGTTCAGGGGATTGATGTAATCCTGAGCGGTCACACCCATGACGCTTTGCCTGAACCGGTTCTAGTCGAAAAGACGCATATCATCGCGTCTGGCTCGAACGGCAAATTCGTCAGCCGCGTTGATCTGGACGTGCGGGATGGCCAGATGATGGGGCTGAAGCACAAGCTGATCCCGATCTTTTCAGACGTCATCGCGCCTGATCCGGCAATCACTGCCCTGATCAACGAACAGCGCGCACCATATGATGCGGCACTAAGCGAAGTGATCGGCAAGACGGACTCGCTGCTGTATCGGCGCGGAAACTTCAATGGCACGTGGGACGATCTGATCTGCGATGCACTGATCAGCGAGCGCGAGGCGGATATTGCCATGTCGCCGGGTGTGCGCTGGGGTCCGTCGATCCTACCCGGTCAGGAGATCACGCGTGAGGATATCTGGAATGTTACTTCGATGTCCTATCCGAATGCGTATCGTACGGAAATGACGGGTGAATTCATTCACGTGATCCTCGAGGATGTTGGCGACAACCTGTTCAACCCCGATCCCTATTACCAGCAGGGTGGCGACATGGTGCGTGTCGGCGGCCTTGGATACCGTATCGATGTCACCAAACCGCAAGGGCAGCGGATCAGCGACATGACCCTGCTCAAGACAGGTGAGGCGATTGATCCGGCGAAATCCTATGTTGTGGCCGGTTGGGCCAGCGTCAACGAGGGCACCGAAGGCCCGCCCATCTGGGATGTCGTCGAAAACCACATTCGTAATCAGGGCACCGTCACCGTCGAGCCGAATACATCGGTCGAGGTGATCGGAGCCTGACAGCGCGAACCGAATGTCAAACATTGAATACAAGATTTGCTGATCGAATGACGGAGGCAAACAAAATGAGCGAGAATCCAAGGGCAAAAGCCCCATCGCGTCGCCAGTTTCTAAGCGGTGCTGCCGCGGTTGGCGTAGGTGCGGTCGGTGCCTCAGCGGCGCGCGCCGCAGGCCCTGACCCGCTGATCACTCAGGTTCAGGAATGGGCACAGGCAACGGGCGAAGGTGTAGATGCAACCCCCTACGGCCTGCCAATCCAATTCGAGAGTGATGTCGTACGGCGCAACGTCGAGTGGTTGACCGCAGACACAATCAGTTCGATCAATTTCACGCCGATCCACGCGCTGGACGGCACGATCACCCCGCAGGGATGCGCATTCGAGCGGCACCATTCGGGTGCGATCGAACTGAGCAAGGCGGACTACCGTCTGATGATCAACGGTCTGGTCGAAACTCCGCTGATTTTCACATATGAAGATCTGGAACGTTTCCCGCGCGAGAACCGTATCTATTTCTGCGAATGCGCTGCCAATACGGGTATGGAATGGGCCGGTGCGCAGCTCAACGGCGCGCAGTTCACGCACGGAATGATCCACAACATGGAATATTCCGGTGTTCCGCTGCGCACTCTGCTGGAAGAGGCCGGGGTAAAGCCCGAAGGCAAATGGGTTTACGTCGAAGGCGCGGATGCTTCCTCGAATGGTCGCTCGATCCCGCTGGAAAAGGCGATGGATGACGTACTTGTAGCATTCAAAGCCAATGGCGAGGCTTTGCGCAAAGAACACGGATATCCCGTTCGTCTTGTCGTTCCCGGCTGGGAAGGCAACATGTGGGTCAAGTGGCTGCGCCGGGTCGAGGTCACCGAGATGGCTATCGAAAGCCGCGAAGAGACATCCAAGTATACGGATACTCTCGAAAACGGAACATCACGCAAGTGGACATGGGTCATGGACGCCAAATCGGTCGTCACATCGCCCAGCCCGCAAGCGCCGATAACCCATGGACCCGGACCGTTGGTGATCACCGGGTTGGCCTGGTCCGGTCGGGGTTCGATTACCGGCGTCGACGTGTCGGTGGATGGTGGCAAGAACTGGGTTCCGGCACGTCTGGCGGCCCCCGGGACAGACAAGGCGCTGACCCGGTTTTATCTGGACTATAACTGGGACGGTTCAGAGATGCTGTTACAGGCCCGCGCGAAGGATTCGACCGGTTACGTCCAACCCAGCAAAGCTCAACTGCGGGACGTGCGGGGCGAGAACTCGATCTACCACAACAATTGTATCCAGACCTGGTGGATCAAGGAAAACGGAGAGGCGGAAAATGTCGAAGTATCGTAAGCTATTGGCCGCCTCGGCCCTTGGGTTGAGCGTGGCGGTTCCAGCCCATGCAGACAAGCTAGGACTTGGGCGCCCTGCGTTGCCCGAAGAAATCGCGGCGTGGGACCACGACATTGCACCTGACGGAACCGGATTGCCCGAAGGTTCTGGCGACGTGTTCACCGGCGAAGAGGTCTTTGCCGAACGGTGCGCGATCTGTCATGGCGATTTTGCTGAAGGTGTGGACAACTGGCCGAAACTGGCGGGCGGCGAGGGCACGCTTGCAGATAAAGACCCGCTGAAAACAGTAGGCTCTTACTGGCCGCACCTTTCGACGGTATGGGATTATGTGAACCGTTCGATGCCGTTTGGAGACGCACAAACGCTGGAGCCTGACGAAGTTTACGCGATTGTCGCTTATATACTGTATTCCAACGACATCGTTGATGATGAGTTCACGCTGTCGCACGAAAATTTCCTTGAAGTGGAAATGCCGAATGCCGGGGGTTTCATCGTGGATGACCGCGAAGCGGCCGAGGCGCATTTCTGGACGGATGAGCCATGCATGACGGATTGCAAAGAAGGCGTGGAAATCACCAAGCGCGCCGCCGTTCTGGATGTAACGCCTGACGAAGCCGGGGCTGACAGTCCGGACCAGGCGGCTGTTTCCGAAGAAGCATCCGTCGAAGTTGATGAACCTGCTGAGGACATAGCGGCACTTGATCCTGAGATGATCGAAAATGGCGAAAAAGTTTTCAAGAAGTGCAAGTCCTGCCATCAGGTCGGGGACGGGGCCAAGCATCGCACCGGTCCGGCACTGAACGGTGTCGCCGGTGCCAATGCGGCTGGTGCCGAAGGCTTTAAGTACTCTCAGGCGATGAAAGCTGCTGCCGAGGATGGGTTGGTTTGGACAGATGAAGAAATGGCTGCATTTCTGGCCAAACCCAAAGCCTATATGAAGGGGACACGTATGTCCTTTGCCGGCCTCAAGAAACAGGATGATATCGACGCTGTCATTGTTTACCTTAAGTCGTTCGGAAGCTGATCATGTGGCGGCGGTGGGCAACAGGTGTCATGTTTGCTGCGAGTATCCTGGCAACCGCTGCCGCCGCGACTGAGGACCTTGGCGATGCAGCAGCTGGCAAACTTGTGTTTGCCCAATGCGAAGGATGTCATCAGGTCGGCGCGGGCGCTGAAAACAGGATCGGTCCGCACCTGAATGGTATTTTTGGCCGCCGGGCTGCCGGGCTTGAGGAGTTCACCTATTCCAAAAGCCTGATCCGTGCGGGTACCTCGGGTCTGGAATGGCATGCCGACACATTGTCGGCTTACATTGAAAACCCCCGCGCATTCGCATCCGGCACCAGAATGAGCTTTCGCGGGCTCGAGAACCCGGAAGACCGGGCCAATGTAATTGCCTATTTGCGTGTGTTTTCCGACAACCCGCAAGACATCCCCGAAGCCGACCCAACGGCAAAGGGAACGGACCATTCCGTCAATCCCGAAATCCTCGCGATCCAAGGTGATCCCGAATATGGCGAATACCTGAGCAGCGAATGCACGACGTGCCACCAGATAGAGGGTGGCGATGATGGGATTCCTTCGATCGTTTACTGGCCCGACCAGGATTTTGTTGTCGCCATGCACGCCTACAAGGATAAGCAGCGGCCTCATCCCGTCATGCAGATGATCGCGGGCCGCCTGAGCAACGATGAGATCGCGGCACTGGCCGCTTACTTCAACAATCCACAGTGACAATGCCTAAGGGGAGGAAACGCGATGACACTCAACAGACGGACATTTCTGGGAACCGCAGGGGTACTTGCCGCCGGGCTGTCGGCCCCGATGGTGCTGGCGCAGGGCAAGCCCCGTGTCGTGGTGGTCGGGGGCGGGGCAGGCGGCGCAACCGCGGCCCGCTATATCGCCAAAGACAGCAAGGGTGAGATTGATGTCACCCTGATCGAGCCGTCCAGAACATATTACACCTGTTTTTTCTCGAACCTGTATCTGGGCGGGTTTCAAGAGCTTTCGGACATTGCGCACAGCTATGGCACGCTTGCCGCAAAATACGGTATCAACGTGGTTCACGATTGGGCCGTGGGCGTCGACCGCGACTCCAAAACTGTCTCATTGGCAGGTGGCGGATCCATTCCTTATGACAAATTGATCCTGAGCCCGGGTATCGACTTTGTCGACGGCGCGGTCGAGGGGTGGGATGTAACTGCACAGAACAAGATGCCGCATGCGTATAAGGCGGGCTCTCAAACCGAGCTGTTGAAGGCGCAGGTTCTGGCGATGCCCGAAGGCGGAACCTTTGCGATGGTCGCACCACCGAACCCGTTCCGTTGCCCGCCCGGACCTTATGAGCGGGTTTCGATGGTTGCGCATGTTCTGAAGGCGAACAATCCGACAGCGAAAATCATCATTGCTGATCCGAAAGCCAAATTCTCCAAGATGTCTTTGTTCCAGGAGGGGTGGGCCGACCACTACGAAGGCATGATCGACTGGATCGGAGAGGATTTTGGCGGCGGCAATGTCTCGGTCAATCCGGATGCCATGACGGTGACCATCGACGGTGAAGAAACCAAGGTCGACGTCTGCAACGTGATCCCGGCCATGAAAGCCGGGCGTATTGCGGAAATGGCCGGTGTAACCGATGGCAACTGGGCACCGGTGAACGCGGTGAACATGTCATCGAAAGCTGATCCTGACATCTATGTTCTTGGTGATGCCAGCCAGCAAGGTGACATGCCGAAATCCGGTTTTTCGGCCAACAGCCAGGCGAAAGTCTGTGCCAATGCGGTTCGTGGCGCATTGACCGGATCAAAGATCTTCCCGGCCAAGTTCTCGAACACGTGCTGGTCTCTCATTGATACGGATGACGGGGTCAAGGTCGGTGCCACTTATGAGGCGACGCCTGAAAAGATTGCCAAGGTGGATGGCTTTATCAGCCAAACCGGCGAAGATTCCGACCTGAGAAAAGCAACCTACCAAGAGTCGCTGGGTTGGTATGCTGGTATCACATCGGACATGTTCGGCTAAGAAACGCCAAGGCTTTGACCGGTGTCAAAACCTTGGCGGTGAAATCTGAAGAAATGTGGTTCAGGAGGAGGAACATCATCATGAAACACTTTATCGCATCAGCCGCACTTTCAGTTGTATTGGCAAACCCGGTTATTGCTGAGGAGGTCATTGCCGTTCCCTTTGACGGGAGCTTTGATGATGCAACCTTTGCCGTTGAATCAGCAATTGTTGGGCAGGGGCTGGTTATCGATTATGTGAGCCATGTTGGTGACATGCTGAATCGGACGGGGGCGGATGTCGGCAGCGACAAGCAAATCTTCACAGCCGCTGAGATATTTATCTTCTGTTCCGCAAAGCTCTCGCGCGAGATGATGGAGGCCGACCCGATGAATATCGGCTATTGCCCCTACGGGATCTTCGTGGCCGAGGACGAAGGCGGTGTCAAAGTGGGCTACCGAAGCTATCCTGACGGACCGATGGAGAAAGTCGAAGCCCTGTTGGCCGGTATCGTAGAAGAAGCCGTTGGAAACTGACATGGACTACCAACAGTATTTTCGTGACCAGTTGAGGCAATTGCAGGACGAAGGAAATTACCGGGTCTTCGCCGAGCTTGAGCGTCATTGCGGAGCATTTCCAACTGCACACAACCACGCAGAAAACGGACCTGAGAAAGTCACTGTCTGGTGCTCGAACGACTATCTGGGAATGGGTCAGCATCCAAAGGTTCTGGCAGCCATGCACCGGGCGATTGATAGCTGCGGCGCAGGGGCTGGCGGGACCCGGAATATTTCGGGGACCGCGCATGAGCATGTTCTGCTTGAGCGCGAGCTTGCAGATCTGCATGGCAAGGAAGCAGCGCTGCTATTCACGTCCGGGTATGTTTCAAATTGGGCTGCTTTGGGAACTCTGGCCTCTCGAATTCCCGGTATCACGGTTCTGTCCGACGAATTGAACCACGCGTCGATGATCGAGGGTATCCGCCACAGTCGTTGCGCAAAGCGGGTCTGGAAGCATAACGATTTGAAGGACCTTGAACGACATCTCATGAACCTGCCGTCCAACTCGCCAAAACTGATCGCGTTTGAAAGTGTGTACTCGATGGATGGCGATATAGCACCAATCGCCGAAATCTGCGATCTGGCGGATCGGTACGGCGCGATGACCTATCTGGACGAGGTTCATGCAGTAGGGCTGTATGGGCCGCGTGGTGGTGGCATCGCCGAACGCGAAGGGTTGATGGATCGCCTGACGGTCATCGAAGGCACGTTGGGCAAAGCGTTCGGCGTGGTTGGTGGATACATCGCGGCGTCAAAGGAACTTGTCGACTTTGTCCGTTCCTTTGCCAGCGGGTTTATCTTTACCACCGCATTGCCCCCGGCCGTCGCCGCCGGTGCCGCAGCATCCGTTCGGCACCTCAAGCAAAGCAATGCGGAACGGTGTTTGCATCAGCAACGCGTAAGCGAGGTTCGCGGCAGGCTGGACGCTTTGGGCATACCGCACACACCCAACCCAAGCCACATAATCCCGGTCATGGTCGGCGACCCGGTTAAGTGCCGCTTTATCTCGGATGTCTTGATGCGCGACTATGGGATTTATATCCAGCCGATAAACTATCCCACTGTCCCGAAAGGCACCGAACGTCTTCGGATCACACCGTCACCTGTACATTCGTCAGAAGATGTAACCCGGTTGGTCGAGGCATTGGGTGCGTTGTGGACACAGTGTCAGCTTGCGCGCAAGCCAATGGCTGCACAGTGAGAACTTGACGAAAGGCAAAGACGGGCACGTAAAAAGGTGAGAGTTTTTGTCTATGGAACGCCTCATCGATCTGCTGGGAGATTCGGGCACATTGGCTGTAGCCGGTTTGCTTGTTGGCATCCTGTTTGGAGTTACCGCTCAGAAATCTCATTTCTGCTTGCGGGCATCCACTGTTGAAGTCGCTGAGGGCGAGCTTGGGCCCCGTCTGGCCGTCTGGCTGATCGCATTCACGTCGGCGCTGACCCTGGTTCAGGGGTTCGTTTCGATTGAATGGCTGGATTTGTCCGGGGCGCGTTCGATTGCGTCAACAGGCAGCCTGAGCGGGGCGGTGATCGGCGGTCTTATGTTTGGCGTCGGAATGATTTTGGCGCGCGGATGCGCGTCGCGCCTGTTGGTGTTGGCCTCATGCGGCAACCTGCGGGCAATGGTGACGGGGTTGGTTCTGACGTTGGTCGCGCAAGCGGCTTACACGGGTGTGCTCAGCCCCGCGCGCGAGACGCTCTCCGGTATTTGGACGATCGCAGGTGGCAATGCGCGCGACCTTTCGGCACTACTTGGGTTTTCGCCCATCGCGTACACAGTCTTTGCCGCAGGGACCTTTGTTCTGGCCGTCGTGTTTGCAGTGCGCCAGCAGGTGACAGTGACAAAGATTGTCACGGCCGCCGGAGTTGGTGTCGCCGTGGCGCTTGGCTGGTTGATGACATTTGCGATTGCACAAGCCTCCTTCGAAGTCGTGCCGGTGTCTTCGGTCACGTTCACCGGCCCGGCAACGGATACATTGATGGCGCTGGTGGCCGAACGGAACATTGCGCTGTCCTTTGGCATTGGTCTGGTTCCGGGCGTTGCAATTGGCGCCGCTGTTTCTGCCGTTCTGTCCGGCGAGTGGAAGATCGAACAGTTCGGCCCGGATACTCCGATGGAGCGTTACCTTGTCGGGGCCGTCTTGATGGGCTTTGGTGCAATGTTGGCAGGTGGCTGCGCCGTTGGTGCCGGATTGTCCGGGGGATCGGCCTTGTCGCTGACTGCGTGGCTTGCCGTCTTCTCGATGTGGGTCGGGGCCGTCGCCACCCATCGGATGATGATGCGAATGCCCGTTCTTCGGCGGTCCTGACTTATTCGAATTCCATCTGTTCGTAGACCCGACCCGCGTTTTTCGTGGCCAGTTCTTCGAACGTGTCCAAATGGGCATAAGGGCTTTGGTCGACGTAATAGGCCTCGGCCAGATCCCCGCCAGCATCCATATGTTCCTGGATCTTTGCGCGCAGGTAGATCAGATAGTCGCGTGTATACCGGCGCACCTGATCCATGTTCGTAGGATGACCGTGCCCGGGGATCACATATCTGGCTTCCAGTGCCTCGAATTCGTTGTCCCAGGTCTCAAGCCAATCTGCAGTGTAGGTGTCCTGAAAGATCGGCAGCATACGTTCGTGAAATGCCATGTCACCGGCGATGACAAGGCTTTGATTGGGCAACCAGATCGAAATGTCGCCGGGGCTGTGCGCAGGTCCAAGATGTTTGGCCTCGATGCGAAAATCGCCGAGTTCGACAACGTATTCATCGTCAAACGTTTCTGTCGGACCGGCCAAAAACGTTCCTTTTGCCTTGTCCTTGTTATATGCCTGCATCCCTTCAAGGATTTGAGGCCCATATTCTTCGAATTCAGCCGCAGCATCTGAATGAGCGACGATGGGCACCCCAAGTTCCGACCAGTAGGCGTTCCCCAGCATAGCGTGCCCCTGACCGTTTTCGTTGAAGACAAGCATCACGGGCTGATCCGTGAGCGCTTGAATCTCCTTATGAAGCGCTTCGGCAAGCACATAGGCCGCGCCACCGTTGATGACAACAACGCCCTCTCCGGTTACGATAAAGCTGAGGTTATTGTTGTGGCCCGAATTCTCATAAGTCGGGGGTGCGGTTGCACCGATGGCGGAAAAGACGCCGGGAATAAATTCGACAGGTTTCGAGTAAAGAACGCTCTGCGGGTACTGGTCTGCAATATCCTCACTGGCCCAGGTTTGCGTGGCCAGGGTACAGGCAATCAACAATGCGCGCATCATGCAGGCTCTCCAATAAATCGATAGGTCGAACCGGCCTTTTCGACACGGCCAATTCCGCCATTTGGCAAATGGAATCCAATAATCTTCATTTGGGCATGAGAAATCTGATCCAGCAGCGATTTCCGGGCACTTGCCGCGGCGCCGGGGTCCTGATCCGTACCGCTCAGCCAGTCTGGACGCTCGAACGCGACGTGTGGATTGCCGAGCGCATCGCCCACGACCATCACCGCGTCACCGCCTTTGCGAATTTCGAACGCCATATGTCCTGGCGTGTGCCCGAAACTAGCGCGTGCTGCGATACCGGGAAGGATTTCCTGCCCATCATCAAAGAATGCAACCATGTCTTCGATGGCTTCCATGCGCCGCTTTGCGCCCACCGCGAATGCCGTGCGGTCGGCTCCTATCGTGTCAACGGTTGCAGGGTTCCACCAATAGTCCCATTCCTTGCGGCCAAGATGATATCTGGCATTGGGAAAGAGGGGATCTCCGAAGTCGTCCAGCACACCCCAGATGTGATCCGGATGAGCATGGGTGAAGATCACCTGCGTGACCTCATCCGGAGACAACCCGACGGCGTCCAGAGTTTCCGGAAGTTTGCCAGCGGTTTGCATGAAGTCTGGCCCGGCCCCGACGTCGAACAGTATGGTATTCTGGTCATCGCGGTAGAGCACAATGTTGCACTCGGGCTCGTATCTGGTCAGATCTGTTTGATGGCGGTTCAGAAGTTCTGTCAGCTCTGCCTCGGGCATTGCCCCAAAGACCATTTCGGGTGGCAATGACAAGTAGCCATCCGACAAAGTTGAAATCCTTGCCGATTGACCAAGTGTCATTTCCGCAATCGCAAAGCTGGGTCGCAGGCAGAGTGCCGCCAGACATGCGCCTTGGGACAGGAAGGTGCGCCGGGAGAAATTTGGGTCTCTGCTCATACATAATCATTAAGATGAATGTTTATATTTGTAAATGATGAATAGCGCGGTCGGCACATTCTATCTGGGGCTTTTCACCACCTGCGTTGAAACGTTCGAAGCGAGGTGTCGCATATCTGGCCCATCCCAAAGTACCTTCGACACGTCTTGGCGAAACAGATCCGGAAAGAACTACCTGGAGCGGCGGTGAAAACCTGACCATCGCGGCGCAGGACGTCCAGTTGCAGGTATAGGGCAACCGCCACGACTTGCCGGAGATTTCAACGCAAAGCGACCTACCAAGACGCTAAAATTGTGACGTCATCCAGCCAGTGCGTGCGGCAGGTGTTCAACCAAAGCCCGTTGCACGACCGCAAACCTTGGCGTGTGTGCGATTTCCTCAAGTGTCGCGACCCAAAGCGGAACCTCGATCCCGGGATCAATGTCGTTCAACCTGTGAAGCCGGGGATCAGCGTCGCCAATAAACGCAGGTAAAAAAGCTCTCCCCACACCGGATGCAACCATCTGCTGAAGCACCAGAAAACTGTCTGCTCCGTTCGTCATTTCATTGGCACGCACATGTTCAGCCAACCATTTCGCCGGAAGTGAACGGCTGAGTGCCCCATCAAGCCGCATCCATTTTTGGTCATGGGTACCGTTACAATAAACCCCAAAGTGCAAAGTTCCTGCGCGCTCTCCAGTCAAGCCTTCACCTAGTTGAACCGAAGGGCGGACAACTATGTCCGCGGTTAACCTGGTCAGATCATGGTGGCTGTTTCCGCTGAGGATCGTCAGTTCGAGGCTGGGATAGAGAGCGGAAATTGAGTTTAGTATCTGTGGCAGGACAAACTGGCAAAGGCTGTCCGTGGACGCGATACGCACATGACCCGTAGGCGAACGATTTGCGCCCACAACGGCGCGTTCGACCGAAAGCACGGCCTCTTCAACGCTTTCCATTGCGGACAGAATTGTTCTGGCTTCGGGAAGAACCGAATACCCTGACGGGTCTTTCCGAAAAACAACACAGCCATATCGGTGTTCGAAGGCGGCAACTCTGCGCAGGACGGTTGCATGTGCAACGCCCAGGGCTGTCGCCGCCGCATTCAACGAGCCGTGTTTGCTGACGGCGAGGGCATATCGAATATCGTCCCAGTTGTCGTTGTTCATAAATGAACAAGTGAGGCCGAATAACAAACAATTACAAGAAAAATCGTTCAAGCTATCATATGGCACATTAAACAGGGAGCCACACCATGATGAAGAAGTCTTCGATCTTTGCGGCAGGTCTTTTGTCCTTGGCCGTAGTTGGAACTGCAATTGCTCAGGATAGCGAAAACCCGGCTGTAAAAGCGCGGACTTCGATTATGCAGCTTTACGCTTTCAACCTTGGAACGCTGGGCGCCATGGCCAAGGGAGAGGCAGAATATGATGCCGAAGCGGCTACGCGTGCCGCAAATAATATCGTCGTCGTGTCGCAGATCGACCAATCCGCGATGTGGCCAGCCGGATCGGATAATGGGTCAGACCCGTCGACCCGCGCCTTGCCCGCTATTTGGGAGAACTTTGCAGATGTCGGCGCTAAAGGGCAGGCACTGGCCGATGCCGCTGTTGCGATGCAGGCTGCGGCAGGTCAGGATGTTGAAGCCCTGAAAGGGGCGATGAGCCAACTTGGCGGAGCCTGCTCGGCCTGTCACAAAGCTTACAGAGCACCAGAAAATTAAAGGAGTATCGATCAGTGCGGCGCATTCTACTTTTCGCCGTTCTAGTCATGCTTATGGTTGGGTTGGCCGGTTTGCTGCTAACCCGGCCGCAAAGAGTTGATCCGGCACAGTTGGCCGGTCTGACCCCCGACGTGACCAGAGGGGCGTCTGTTTTCTATTCAGCAGGATGCGCCTCATGCCACTCGGCCTCGGATGCCCGCGAGGAAGAAAAGCTTGTTCTTTCTGGCGGGCGCCGGTTTGAAACGGATTTCGGTACGTTTGTAGCTCCAAACATCTCCAGTGATCCAGACGCCGGAATTGGATCATGGTCTGCGCTAGATCTGGCCAATGCCTTGAAACACGGCACAGGACCAAAGGGACAGCATTATTACCCGGCCTTCCCCTATACGTCTTATGCCAAGATGACGGTCGAGGACGTCGCGGCGCTTCATGCGTTTTTGAACACCCTGCCTGCGTCTGATGCGGCAAGTATCCCGCATGACGTCGGTTTCCCTTTCAACATCCGGCGCGGGCTGGGGTTGTGGAAGCTTCTGTTTTCAGGCTCGGGCTGGGTGGTCGAAGGTGATCTGACCGATCAGCAAATCCGGGGCCGGTATCTGGTGGAAGCTTTGGGGCACTGCTCAGAATGCCATACACCACGAAACGGACTGGGAGGGTTGAAGCGGGATCTTTGGCTGACCGGAGCGCCAAATCCTAACGGCAAAGGGCGCATCCCCGGTCTGACCACTGCCCAGCTTGACTGGTCTGAGGCTGACATCGCTGAATATCTGAAATCCGGTTTCACACCGGATTATGACAGCGCCGGAGGCGAAATGGTCGAAGTTATCGAGAACACCTCGAAACTAAGCGATGAAGACCGATTGGCCATTGCTGCTTACCTGAAATCCGTTCCCGTTCAGTGAATTGGCTACTGGTTGCAGAAACTCTGGATTTTGTCAGCGCAGGTCTTATGACACTGGGTCAAACCAGCGCGTCTACGTTGCTCAGATCTCTGGCAATACGGATCAGCGGGCATTGCTCTCCTATGGCCAGCCGACCCGCGTCGGTTAATCCCATCACTTCGGCGGGTATACGAGTTGCGGCTGCCAATGCGTCTTCCAGCGGCACTTCTGCTTGCGTGGTCAGGACACGCAGCGCTGTGGTCAAGTCCAGATCAGCCCCCGCCAAAGTACCATCAGACAGTGTCAAACGCCCGTCTTTGCGGGAAATGCGGCGGCCTTCCAGTTCGAACATGCGCTGGTCCGTGCCAGCCGGTGCCATCGCATCGCTGACCAGAAATATCCGGCTCGGGCCCCGCTTGGCGACCCAGGCTGTGCGCATGGCTTCGGGGTGAACGTGAATGCCGTCAGCGATCAGTCCGGCGTTCAATCGACCCGAGGCCAGAACCGCCCCGACAAGCCCCGGAGATCGATTGCCCAGCTGACTCATGGCATTGAACAGATGCGTCACGCAGGACGCACCGGCCTTGGCATAAGACAGGCAGATATCAAAATCCGCATCACTGTGGCCCAGCGATACAACGGCACCGGCCGAGACCAGCGCTTTTACCTGCGCAATTGATACGTTTTCAGGCGCAACCGTCAGCATCAATGCGGGTAGCGCTTGTGCTGCCGCGACAAGCGTTGTCAGGTCCTCGTCATCCATGGGGCGGATCAGGGCTGCATCATGGGCACCTTTCCGAGCCACCGAAAGGTGTGGCCCTTCCAGATGCAGGCCAGCGATCCCCGGAACACCCGCAGCTACCGCCGCCTTGGCCGCTTCGATGGCGGCGCGGGTCTTGGCTGCGGTATCCGTGATCAGGGTGGGAAGGATCGAGGTTGCCCCAAGCGTCCGGTGCGCCTTGGCGATGCGTGCCAGTGTTTCGACAGACGGGGCGGCGTTGAACATCACTCCGCCGCCGCCATTCACTTGCAGGTCAACATAGCCGGGGGCCAGTATGTCGCCTTGCAGATCGACAAGCTTGCCAGCGCTTGTCTTCACGTCAAAGCCAATATCGGTGATGCGGCCAGCCTCCAGCCGCAGTGCGGCACCGTCACGCAAACTGGTGCCGTCATAAACAAGCCCGCCGTGGTAGATGGTCGCCTGGACGCTCATACCGTTTCCGTCACTTTCCGCAGGTGACGTGGCGCATCCGGGTTGATCCCGCGCTGTACTGCGACCTGCTCGACCATTGAATAAAAGGACACGATAGCTGCCACCGGGTCCGTTAGCCAATGATCCGTGCGGACATGAGGCAGCACCTCGGCCTTTGTGACCAATGGGCTGGTGGCAAATACCTGTGCCCCTTTGGCCGCGAGCGTGTCGGCAACCTCGGCCAACAGCGGCTCTGCCGGATCATTGGCGGCAAAGGCAATAACCGGAAATCCGCCTTCCACGATCGAGACCGGGCCGTGCAGCACCTCGGCCGAGGAATAGCTTTCGGCATGGATCTGGCAGGTTTCCTTGAATTTCAGCGCGGCCTCGTTCGAGATCGCTACGCTTGGTCCGCGACCGAGCGTATAAAGCGAGCTTTGGGTGACGGCAGCCGCCGCTCTGCCCCAGTCACACCGTGTGGCGGCATCAAGGTGCTTTGGCAGGCCACGCAGCGCAGCCAGAAGATCTTTGTCGCCTTTCAGTTCCGCCAGTAGCCAAAGCCCGGCAACCAGCGAGGTCACGAAGGTTTTTGTCGCTGCTACACTAAGCTCGGGGCCTGCGTGCAGCGGCAAAGCCGCCTCAGCCGCCAGTGCAAGGGGGGAAGATGGGTCATTTGTGATTGCTACGGTGCTGGCCCCGGCCTTTCGGGCATTTTTCGTAAGCTGCACGATATCCGGGCTTTTTCCTGATTGTGAAACAGAAAGGCAAAGCGCCCCGGCCACATGCAGGTCAGCGCCATACACTGACGCGACCGATGGGCCGACGGATGCCATAGGCAAGCCAAGAAGCAATTCGCTTGCGTATTTCAGAAAGGTGCAGGCGTGGTCGGAAGAGCCGCGCGCCGCCGAAATCATGAACTTCAGCCCTCCGTTCCGGGCGACGTCCGCGGCTGTGCTCAGGGCGTCTCCGCCATTGCTGAGTAATCGCTCAACAGCGACAGGAATTTCTTCGATTTCCTGACGCATCAGGGTCGTTTTCGGGGTCATCGGGGCAACCTTTCCATCGGAATCGCAGATCATGGAGTGAGTCGCAGCTCAGCCACAAAGTCATAGGCATCGCCGCGATAGTTGGATTTTGTGAACTCGGCGACGCGCCCGCCTTCCAGATGGGAAATCCGCTGGATGCTCAGCCCTGCCGCGCCTTCCGCGACGCCAAGCAGAGCGGCATCTTCAGCCTCAAGATTAACGGCGGAAATCTTCTGGATGGCGCGAACAGGTCGGCAGCCGCTTTCTTCCAGTAGATCATAGAGTGAGTCGCGCACGGCAAGCGGATTTGGCAGAATGTCCAATGGCAACGAGGCACGTTCGACTGCCATGGGGCGTCCACCAGCCTCTCGCAGGCGGCAAATGCGCGCCACCTGTCCGTCAGCGGGCAACCCGAGCACCGCCGTTTCCTCGGGGGATGGCAGAAAAACACCCCGTTCCAACCACTTGGAGGTTGATTCCATACCGCGCAGGCGCATGTCCTCGCTGAACGAGGTCAGATGCGAAAGCGATTGTTCCAGTTTCGGTGCGGCGTTCCGTACGAAAGATCCGGAACCCTGCCGCTGCACGATTGCGCCCTGTTTCACCAGTTCCTGAATGGCCTTGCGCACGGTGACCCTGGACAGGCCGGTAATCTCGGCGATCTCGCGCTCGGGCGGCAATGAGGAATTCGGGGGCAGGACACCAGCGTCGATGCCTTCCTCCAGTCGCTGACGCAGCCGGACATAACGCGGCCCGCCGCTGTTTTCGAGCCAGTCGTCAGAAGCCAGAAAGGATGCTGCGTTCATGCCGAATGCTCCACTTGAAAAGCTCGGGCCAAGGCGATGGCCCCGTCGATAGGCGCACCTTTGGGCTCTGTTACTGCGCCGCGCGCACGATCCGGCAGATACGCCTCGTAATGGGGGCCAATACCCCCGGTCAGGCATAATGGCATGGCCGGGGTCCAACCCATTGCTTCCAGTGCCCGCAAAAGATGCGCGGCGCCTTCGCGCATAAGCGAAACCGCCCGTTCATCCCCTGACCTCGCTGCCGCTGTCACCTGTCGCGCAATTTGGCCGAATTCATGAGGTTGGGCCGCAGCCGCGAAAGCGACAATGCCGCTTGTACTGCCAAATTCGTTCAGCAAGGCCTCGGTCAGGTTGGAAATTGAGACCAGCCCGTCCCATGCATCCAGCGTAACGGAAAGCGCTCTGCGCCCAATCCACTGAGCAGAAGCCTCATCCCCCAGCACAGAGCCCCAGCCACCGGCAAAGCGTCGGCCGGCTTGCGATTGCAGGGCCAGAAACGAACCCGTCCCGCAATGGGCGATTGCACCATCGGTTGCCTGATGCGCACCCGCCAGCGCAGGGTGACGATCATCCTCGACCAGTATCCTGTCCAACGGCAAATCCGCGGCTACTCGCTGGGCGATCTGCTCGCCGGTAACACCGGCCAGTCCAAAATACGCCGGTACCGGTCTCAGGGTGTCGGGCTGAACATTGAGCTTGGTTGCAAGCATCTTCAGGCCGTCTTTCAGCCGCACAATCGCGCCGTCATAATCGCTGGCGACGTTGGCGGGGCCAACCTCGACCACCAGTCGCTGCTGGCCATCGTCATAGGCGATCCGACAGTTCGTTCCGCCGCCGTCTGCCGCGATGATTGGATTGTTTTTCGACCTAAGCATGATGATACCTATATAATGCCTATGTTGAGCTGTAAATGCCAAAGTAAATCCAATATGGGCGGAAAGATCGAAAATACGTTGAATTATAAGGCCAATAGCGGCTGAAAAAAAATTAGTGGACAAATGGTATTGTATAGGTATGCTTTCTGGCAACGAGGAGAAACACGTGCTGCCACACATCACCGAACAACTCCACCCGGACGCATACGATTTGGGTAACCGACCGCTGGAAGAGGCGGCGCTGGCCCTGTCCAGGGGTCAGCAGGAAGCGGCCGGTGCCCCGCAGGGCGCCCTGCGTGGGATATGCGACGGTGCCGACGCCATGGCCCGCAGTCTGGCATCAGGTGGTTCATTATATTACGCGGCGGCGGGGTCTTCGGGGCTGATGGCTGCGGCTGATGCAATGGAACTGGGCGGCACTTTCGGCATCGACGAAAACCGAATCCATATCCTGATGGCCGGAGGGTTGCCGCAATCCGCGCATATGCCCGGTGGAACCGAGGATGACACCGACGGGCTGGTTGAAGGGCTGGCCGGGCTTACCTGCAACGACACGGTCATTGCTGTCTCTGCCAGCGGCAGCACCCCTTATACACTTGAGGCCGCGCGACTTGCGCGTGCTGCGGGTGCCAGCACGATCGGGATAGCCAACAACCCGGGAAGCCCACTGTTGACGCAATGCGATCACGCGATTCTACTTGCCACCCCGCCTGAGCTGATTTCAGGCTCAACCCGAATGGGCGCCGGTACGGCCCAGAAAATCGCGCTGAACATGCTGTCCAGCCTTATGGCAATCAAGTTGGGTCATGTTCACGAGGGGATGATGGTCAACCTGAGAGCAGACAATGCAAAGCTGCGCGCGCGTGCGACCGGCATCGTCTCCCGGATCGCCGGAGTTGATGCAAGCACCGCCCAAAACGCCCTGGCTGAAGCGCAAGGAGACGCCAAATCAGCCATCCTCATCGCTGCTCGCGGCGTTTCACTAGCGGCAGCCAATGCGCGCCTGAAAGAAACAGGCGGAGTTCTGAGCGCGGCACTGACACCTGATAAATAACTGCAAACCAAATGGGAGAGTACAATGAAACGTAATAGCCTGAAACTGGCCTTGCTTGGTGGGACGCTGTTAGCCTCTGCCGCCTATGCCGAGGACGTCACGCTGACCATCGAAAGCTGGCGAAACGATGACCTGACCCTGTGGCAGGACCAGATCATCCCGGCCTTTGAAGCAAAGCATCCTGGAATTAAAGTCCAGTTCACCCCGTCTGCCCCGGCAGAATATAACGCGGTTTTGAACTCGAAACTCGATGCGGGGTCTGCTGGTGACCTGATTACCTGCCGCCCCTTCGATGCTTCGCTGGCGCTTTATGAGGCTGGTCATCTGACCGATCTGTCCTCGGTCGAGGCGATGAACAACTTCTCGGACGTTGCAAAGTCTGCCTGGCAGACGGATGACGGTTCGACCAGCTTCTGCGTGCCGATGGCATCGGTTATTCACGGCTTCATCTACAACAAGGACGCTTTTGCCGAGTTGGGCCTCGAAGTGCCGACCACAGAAGACGAGTTCTTTGCCGCTTTGGACAAGATCAAAGAAGACGGCACTTACATCCCAATGGCGATGGGTACCAACGACCAGTGGGAAGCTGCCACGATGGGTTACAATAACATCGGGCCGAACTACTGGAAGGGTGAAGAAGGTCGTCAGGCGTTGATCGCAGGCGAACAGAAGCTGACCGATGAAGCCTGGACAGCCCCGTACGCAACGCTGGCCCGCTGGGGTGCGTATCTGGGTGATGGCTACGAAGCACAGACCTATCCCGACAGCCAGAACATCTTCACTTTGGGCCGCGCGGCCATCTATCCTGCGGGATCATGGGAGATTTCCGGCTTCAACGCACAAGCCGATTTCGAGATGGGTGCATTCAAGCCTCCGGTTCAGAACGCAGGCGACACCTGCTATATCTCGGACCATACGGATATCGGCATCGGCATGAACGCGGCCACGAAGAATCCTGAAGCCGCTGAAGCATTCCTGACCTGGGTCGCAAGCCCTGAGTTTGCTGAAATCTTCGGCAACGCTCTGCCCGGCTTCTTCCCGCTGTCGAGCACTCCGGTCGAGTTGCAGGACCCGCTGGCCAAGGAAATCGTCGGCTGGCGTGAAGAATGTGAATCGACTATCCGCTCGACCTATCAAATCCTGTCGCGCGGCACACCAAACCTCGAGAACGAGACCTGGGGTGCATCCGTTGCCGCGATCAAAGGTGCCAAGTCGCCCGAAGAGCTGGGTGCAGAACTACAGGCGGGCCTCGCCTCGTGGTACGCACCACATCAGTAAGCTGAACCATACCCGGGCAGCATGAGTTGCCCGGGTACGCCCGGCATTCCATCGAAAGCGCTCCCCATGACCCGCCCCCGCATCCGCTGGCATATCGTCGTGTTTCTGGCACCAGCCGTGCTTGTCTACACAGCGGTGATGATCTTTCCCCTGTTCAACACGCTCCGTCTGGCCCTTTACTCTGAAGTCGACCAGAGCCGCATATTTGTTGGACTGCAGAACTTTCAAACGCTGTTCTTCGATCCGATTTGGTCGGAACAGTTCTGGAATGCGCTGGGCAACAATTTCTGGTTCTTTCTGATCCATATGCTGGTGCAGAACCCCATCGGTATCGCGCTGGCCGCGCTTCTCAGCCATCCGCGCCTGCGATTTGCGGTGCTCTATCGGTCGGCGATCTTCATTCCGACGATCCTCAGTTTTGTGATTGTCGGGTTTGCATGGAAACTGATCTTGTCGCCCATCTGGGGCATCGCGCCTTCGATGCTGGACGCGGTTGGGCTGAAATCCCTCTTTGCCCCGTGGTTGGGGAAGGAGGAATATGCCCTGACCACACTGGCGTTGATTTCGGTCTGGCAGTTCGTTGGCATCCCGATGATGTTGATCTACGCGGCCTTGCTGTCGATCCCCGAGGAAATCCTGGAAGCCGGGGAAGTGGATGGTATCACTGGCACAAGCGCCTTTTGGAAAATCAAGCTGCCGCTGATCCTGCCCTCGATCGGGATCATCTCAATTCTGACATTTGTCGGCAATTTCAACGCCTTCGATCTGATCTATGCTGCACAGGGCGCTCTGGCGGGGCCTGACTTCTCGACCGATATTCTTGGCACCTTCATGTATCGCACATTCTTTGGCTTCCAGCTGCAATTGGGTGATCCGCATATGGGTTCGGCCATCGCTGGTGCGATGTTTGCAATCATCCTGCTGGGTGTCTGTGTCTACCTTTTCGGCATCCAGACCCGGATGCGCCGGTACCAACTGTAAGGAGCAGATGACATGAACAAGGCCCGCTCCAACCCGCTAAACACCTTCGCGATGCATGGTGCACTAATCTTCTATACGCTGATCGCTCTGTTTCCGGTTTTTGTGATCCTGATCAACAGCTTCAAGACCCGCAAGGCGATCTTTCGCGAACCGCTGGCGCTGCCTGATGCCGACAGTTTTTCGATGATCGGGTATCAGACAGTGATGAAGCAGGGGGATTTCTTCCTTTATTTCCAAAACTCTCTGATTGTGACCGTTGCATCCCTGACTTTGGTCCTGCTGTTTGGCGCAATGGCGGCTTATGCGCTGAGTGAGTACCGGTTCAAGGGCAACATGCTTATGGGTCTGTACCTGGCGCTTGGAATCATGATCCCGATCCGCATCGGCACTGTGGCCATCCTGGAAATGATGGTGGCGACCGGGCTGGTGAACACCCTGTGGGCGCTGATCCTTGTCTATACGGCGCAGGGCCTGCCCTTGGCGGTGTTCATCCTCAGCGAGTTCATGAAACAGGTGAGTGACGACCTCAAGAATGCGGGCCGTATCGACGGGCTAAGCGAATACACAATCTTCTTTCGGCTTGTGTTGCCGCTGGTGCGTCCGGCAATGGCAACGGTTGCCGTGTTCAACATGATCCCGATCTGGAACGATCTATGGTTCCCGCTGATCCTGGCTCCTGCGGAAGAGACCAAGACACTGACGCTGGGAAGCCAGGTCTTCATCGGTCAGTTTGTGACAGACTGGAACGCGGTCCTGTCAGCCCTTTCAATGGCGATCCTGCCGGTGCTGATCCTCTATGTGATCTTCTCGCGACAGCTTATCCGCGGCATCACGTCAGGAGCGGTGAAATGACCCGCGTCCTGATTGCAGGCCTTGGGAACATGGGGCTGAGCCATGCGTTGGCACATCACCTTCACCCGGACGCGCAGATTGTCGGGTTGGTGAACCGATCCGGCCGCGTGGATCACCCTGATCTGACGCGCTATCCGGTGTATTCAAGTTTTGAAGCCGCTCTGACCGAAACCAAACCGGATCTGGTTGTGATTGCGACCTACTCGGACAGTCACGCGGATTACGCCTGCGCCGCGATGGAGGCGGGTGCGCATGTGTTTGTCGAAAAACCGCTCGCCACCAACGTTGCCGATGCGCAGCGTGTGGTCGAAACAGCAACGCGGCTGAACCGTAAGCTGGTGGTCGGCTATATCCTGCGCCACCACCCATCCTGGATGCGTCTGATCGCCGAGGCTCGCACTCTGGGTGGCCCCTATGTGTTCCGTCTGAACCTGAATCAACAATCCTCGGGCCCTGAGTGGGAGACGCACAAGGCCCTGATGCAGACCACGTCGCCCATCGTGGATTGCGGTGTGCATTATGTCGATGTGATGTGCCAGATCACCGATGCAAACCCCCTTCGCGTTCATGGCATGGGTCTGCGCCTGTCGGATGAAATCGCGCCTGACATGTACAATTACGGCCAGTTTCAGGTCGTGTTCGACGACGGTTCGGTCGGGTGGTACGAGGCTGGTTGGGGTCCGATGATGTCCGAAACCGCGTTTTTCGTGAAGGACATCGTGTCACCCAACGGGTCTGTTTCGATCACCGACGGAAACAAGGGCGCGTCAGCGGACATCGATGGTCACACCAAGGTTGGTGGCCTTCTGGTTCACACGCCGCAGGGCGACAGGATTATCGACATGCCTGATGAGCCCGGCCATCAGGAACTGTGCGATGCTGAACAAGCCTATATGCTGCGCGCCATCGCCGAGGATATCGACCTGACCCGCCATATGTCCGACGCCGTACAATCCCTTGCCATCTGCCTGGCCGCTGATCAAAGCATCCGCACTGGCCAACCCGTTTCTCTTGAGGAGACCCGCCAATGACCGCCCTTTCACTGAAAAACATTCACAAATCCTTTGGCAATGTAGAGGTCCTGAAGGACATCAATCTTGAGGTTGAGGACGGCGAGTTTGTGGTTTTTGTCGGCCCCTCCGGATGCGGCAAGTCCACTCTTCTGCGCGTTATTGCAGGGCTTGAAGATGCCACATCGGGTGATATCAGAATTGCTGGCGAGCAGGTCAATCTGACCCCGCCCTCGAAACGTGGCATCGCCATGGTGTTCCAGAGCTACGCGCTTTATCCGCACCTGAATGTACGCGGCAACCTAACCCTTGCCCTGAAACAGGAACGCCAGCCGAAAGCCGTGATCGACGAGCGGGTCGCGGAGGCGAGCCGGATGCTGGGGTTGGAGCCCTATCTTGACCGCTACCCATCCGAACTGTCGGGGGGGCAGCGCCAGCGTGTTGCCATCGGTCGCGCCATCGTGCGCCAACCCAAGCTGTTCCTGTTCGACGAACCGCTCTCCAATCTTGATGCTGCTTTGCGCATGAACACCCGGATCGAGATCGCAAATCTGCACAGGCAACTCTCGGCCTCGATGATTTATGTCACGCACGATCAGACAGAAGCGATGACACTGGCCGACAAGATTGTGGTGCTGCGCGACGGACGGGTGGAACAGGTCGGCAGCCCGATGGAGCTGTACAACAACCCGGCAAACCGCTTTGTCGCGGGCTTTCTTGGTTCACCGTCCATGAATTTTCTGCCTGCGGACAACCTGACCCCGGGCGATGCGCGCGAACTGGGGTTGCGCCCGGAGGACATCCGCCTGGAAAGCGGCGGACCGATCGCCGGCACCGTTTCGCATGTTGAGCAGTTGGGCGGTGATACCAATGTCATTCTGCAAACCAGTAACGTGCCAATTACAGTTCGTTTGTTTGGCCAGCATGCAATTGCTCCGGGTGACGATGTACAATTCGGGTTTGATCCCAACCGTGCATATTACTTCGGAAATGACGGGCAGAGACTACAGTAACGGCAGTTTTCGACCCGTTCTGCATCAGTTTGTTCCGGTGTGAGCGTGACCCAAAGAGGGCAAACGCCGGAAAACGTGGCTGGTTAACCAAGATTGTGGCGTGTGAACATGAATTGC
The DNA here is from genome assembly GCF_056535105.1 of Ruegeria sp. O5. Taxonomy (NCBI): domain Bacteria; kingdom Pseudomonadati; phylum Pseudomonadota; class Alphaproteobacteria; order Rhodobacterales; family Roseobacteraceae; genus Ruegeria; species Ruegeria sp. O5. The sequence goes on from NZ_JBQERN010000011.1 coordinate 107,384, forward strand.
CCGGATGGTAGGTTCGACCGGAAGTCAGCGGCACGACCGGGCAGCACCCTGTAGAACTGACGCAAGCCGGGCTCGATGTCTTCAGCCAGTTCTTCGCACTGTTGGCACAAGGTCTTGACCAGGCTGTTCGGGTGTCGATTGGTGATCGCCAAAATCAGCTCTGCATGTGCAGCCCTGAGATCCTGGAATGCCGCTGTTTGCAACAGGGCCTGATCGCCCACCAAAACAAAGACGGGTTCCGGGTTGGCTTTGCCTTTCAGATCAACATGCCCGGCCTCTAACATGGCCAGATCCCCATGCGTGATTTCATGGACGCCGTTGGAAACGACGATGTCATAGTCGACTGTTCGACAGCATTGTTCGATCCGTGCTGAGACATTCACGACGTCACCGATAACCGTGTAGTTGAACCGTTTCTGCGAGCCGATGTTGCCGACGCAGGCCTGCCCTGTGGCAAGTCCCGTTGCCAGCGCGATAGGGGGGCGGTTTTGCATGATGTCGGATGCATTGAACTCTGCCAAAGCGCGCCGCATTTTCAGCGCGGCTAATGAAGCCCGGCACGGGTGGTCAGCGACAGGCAAAGGCGCGTTCCAGAACGCCATAACAGCGTCGCCGATAAACTTGTCGATGGTTCCTCGTTCAGCCAGTATCTGATCGCCGATACTGGAAAAAAGCGCATTCAGCAGTGAGACTAGCTCGGTGGCAGATGCGGATTCAGACAGAGGTGTGAAACCCCGGATGTCGGAAAACATCACTGTGATATCCTGCGTCTCGCCTCCCAATTGCAGCTGATGCCCGGTGGCTTCCATCTCATCAAGGATTTCCGGGGCGACGTAATGAGAGAAGACTTTCCGGATTTTGCGCTTTTCCCGTTCGGTGGACAAGAAAAGATACCCTGCCAGAAGCCCGAAATTGGCCATGCCACCGATAAGCGGAAATGTGGCGTCGAACAAAACCGACTGGTTTTGAAAAACCAGCCAACTGATTGTCAGAACGGCGGCAGCGGCGACACCGCCTGCAATGAAAGATGCAACCGCACCGAAACTGGACATGACGGCAATCACGACAAGCCCGAGAAAGGCGAAGGCAAGCATTTCCTGCGCTGCGGTCACGTCCGAGCGACTTAGCATTTCGTTGGTCAACACCTGTTCCAGAACCTGGGCATGAATTGAAACACCGGGAACGCTTTCCCCAAGCGCCGTCTGATGCATATCGAATAAGCCGGCGGCCGACGTTCCGACCAGGATGATCCGCCCCTCAACTTCCGCCCGAACGTCCGCATCATCCGAACCTTTGAGGATATCGTTGGCCGAGATATACAGCTCGGGCGCATCACGCCGGTATCTCAGCCAAATCTCGCCGTTTTCTGTCGTTGGTATCCGGTATCCCCCGACCTCAACCGCCAACATGATGCCTGTTTCGTCCTGCGCACCTTCGGCCATGATATTGGTCTCGCCCAAGGCAACTCTCAGAGCTTCAATCGATAGACCCGGCAACAGCCCATCTGGCCCGCGCCAAAGAACCGGCACGCGGCGCATGATACCGGTTCCGCCGATGGGCGAGACGTTGACCCCACCAATACCTGCCGCAGTCCGGTCCAACGGAGACGCTATTGGCGTCCAATGAGGAACTGAGATTAGACCCGCGGCGGGATTTTCCCCGAACTCAATGATACCTGCTTTCGCAGAGATAGGATTTCCTTCAGCAGACAAACGTGCGGCAGTCCCAAGAACGACCGGCCAATAAGCGATTTCCATCCCAAGCAAGACATCATTGTCGAGCTTCCGAGCGTGGCGTTCCACTGTGAGAACCCCTGCCAAAGACGGATCGTTCAAAAGCCGTGAGGGGGAAAACCGGTCAGGCTCAGCGAACAACATATCAAATGCGATGGCCGCAGCGCCATATTCACCCAGATTTTGAACCATCTGCGCCACCAGTGTTCGGGGCCAGGGCCATTGCCCCCAATTGGCCAGAGAGGCCTCGTCAATATCTACAACCCGTATGGGGAGGTCAGGATTGAACTCTCGCGGAGATGACCTTTGCAGAACGTCGAAATAGATCAGACGGGTCATTCGCACCGGATAGGGATCCATGACCCGGATGAAACAACCCACCAGGATCAGACACAATCCGACAAGGCGGAACGCCCATTTCCCTGTCCTGGTTTTTCGCTTTTCGTCGCTCACGTCGTTCTCCGGACAAGTGAGTCCATTTCCGCTTTTTCGACAACGCTACCGGAACAGCTCACTATTTGATTCTTGCTGCTCTGGATCTTCCTGACCTGGGTCCTCTCGATCAGGTTCTTCGGGTTCCGGTTCAGGCTCTTCCGGTTCTGGTTCTGGTTCTTCCGGCTCCGGTTCTGGTTCTACTTCTGGCTCTGGGTTTGACGGGGGGGTTGGCGGCGCTGCGACGCTGACTGGGCGCGGCTGGGGCGCAGTTCTGCGAATGTCGGCCCTGTCGACTTTGGCCTGTTGCACGGGCGCGCCTTCGCCAGAACACCCCTCAACCCGTACCTGCAAAGGAGGCAGCAGGCTTTCCTGCGACTGAACAAATGGGAAACCAGATTTTAGCGCCTGGTCATACTGCGCCTGATCAGCAGGCCGCCCGACTGATCCGCCTCCACTGGTGGCATACATGCTGCATACGCGGCCTGTGGACCTGCATGACCCTTGTGCACTGCACATTTGAACCGTCCCGTGCAGGACAAGCATTGCGCTTTGGGTTTGTGATACGACCCACATGTCGAAGGTTGTGCCACGAACTGCCATTGTCGCAGTCGGGGTCTTGATCGAATAGGCTCTTTTTCTGCTCTTGCCGGAAATGAATCGAAAGCTGCCACCAAGTGCTTGCACGGCAAAGCTTTTGGCCTTTCGGTTGCCGCGCAGCATGGTCACGTCCAACACCATATGCGCATTGGGGCCAACTGCAATTTTGGTTTCATCCACAAAAACGATCTGAACCAAACCGCTGTGATCTGTAGAAATCGTATCGCCCGACACCACATCCATTCCTGAAATGACAGGCTGCGCGTTTCCGGCGCGAATGATCTGAGCGCCTTGTTTGGCGCTGATAACTGTTCCGATGTTGGCAAGGGCCTGCGCCGGCATGAGCGCGACAACAAATACAACCAACACAATCTTTAACCAAGCCAAACCAGAGCCCCTTCCCCCAACGGGTCTAAGTAAGCGCGAAGCGCGCCAAGCTCGATTTTTGCCCCCAGAAATGTGTTATTCTTATTCAAATACTCTAAAATGCTAGCAATATTTATGCATTATGGTGTGTATTTGTAGCAAGTTGTTTTTTGGCCCACGTTTTCTAGCTTGGGCACACACGGGTATGCGGGCGATTGTCTCCGACATGGTCAGAACGTGTGAACAACAGGCTTACACCTATGGATCTGAGAGCCGTAAGTCGAGCAAACTGGTAGGCGCTTAGCAAGTTAACTGAACAGGCCGAAGCACAGCCTTCGGTAAATTCGAGCATAGGACACGTGGCTCATCGCTATCCTTGCGATGAGCCTTGACGCTCTTGCAGCGTGTTGTTGAAGGATCAGAGGAATTGTTCGGGCAACAATGCGTCCGGCATGTTCTGGTAACACACGGGTCTCAAGAACCGCCGGATCGACAATGTGCCGACAGAAGTAGCACCGAAATTGGTCGAAGCGGGGTAGGGGCCGCCATGCACCATGCTGTCGCAGACGTCGACGCCCGTGGGAAAGCCATTGGCCAGTACACGCCCGGCCTTGCGCTCGAGGATCGGCATCAGGGAACGCGCGGTGTCCATGTCCGCATCATCCATATGCAGGGTACAGGTCAGCTGACCTTGCAGACTGTGTGCGACGGCCCGCATTTCGTCAGGCGTTTCAGCGGTCACTATTACGCCCAGCGGGCCAAAAACCTCTTCACCAAGGGTTTCGTTTGCCAGCCAGTTCACAGCATTGGTGCGATACAGGTACGGGGACGCGGTGCGTTGATCACACATCGAGGTCAGAACCTCCTGCACACCTGCTGTATTGGCGATCCTTGCCTGACCGGCTCGATAAGCGTCGGCGATGCCGTCGGTCAGCATGGTCTGCGCGGGTGTTTCTGACAAGGCGGTTCGCGCGGTCTCGGCGAAGCGGTCCGCTGCTGCACCCGCCAGCAAAACGGCTACCCCGGGGTTGGTACAGAACTGACCTGCGCCCATGGTCAGCGACCCAGCCCAGTTCTGAGAAATGTTGTCGCCCCGGTTCGTCAGCGCAGCATCGAGAATGAACATCGGGTTGACCGAGCCAAGTTCACCGAAAAACGGGATTGGTTCAGGACGTGCGGCACATAGATCGAACAGTGCCCGACCACCAGCCAATGAGCCAGTGAACCCGACAGCCCTGATCAGCGGGTGCTGTACCAAAGCGGAACCCACGGTCCGGTCACCCCCCTGAATAAGACTGAAGACACCGGGATTAATTTTGCAGCGTTCGATGGCAGCATGTATAGCCTCGGCTATGATCTCACCGGTACCCGGGTGGGCGCTGTGCCCTTTTACGACAACGGGACACCCAGCAGCCAAGGCGGCCGCGGTGTCGCCGCCTGCGGTTGAAAAGGCCAAAGGGAAATTCGAAGCACCGAATACGGCGACAGGGCCAATTGGGCGCTGGATCATTTTCAGATCCGGGCGCGGCAGCGGCGAGCGGTCTGGCAACGGGCCGTCGTGACGCCGATCCAGATACTCACCACTCAGAATATGTGTGGCAAACAAGCGAAGTTGGCCCGATGTGCGACCCCGCTCTCCTTGCAGACGGGCCTCGGGCAGGCCGGTTTCCTGCGTACCGATTTCAGTAATCGCCTCGGCGCGGGCTTCGATCTCATCTGCGATGGCATTCAGAAATGCCGCGCGGTCTTCCCGGGTCGAAAAACCATAGCTCCAGAACGCTTCTTCGGCAGCTTCCGCAGCCGCATCAACATCCTGAAGGCGCCCCACCGAAAAACTGTGTGACGGTCCAAAAGCGGGCTGTGACTGAAAAAACGTGTCACCTGAAAGCCAGTTTCCAGCGATGAGGTGCTTACCATGGGGGGAGCAGGTCATGAAGGTTCCATATTTACGATTCTGAAGCTATGGATAATGTATCCAATTAAGAGAGACAATCAAGCGCCCTGTTAGGTCTCCTCCATGGCGCGTTTTGCTACGATCATCTCCAGCAGCTGTTCCTTTGTTCGCCGGATGTGCCGCATCAGCATGTTACAGGCTTCGTCAACGTTCCCTGCTTGCGCCAGTTTCAACAGCTCTCGATGCTCTTTTTTCGCCGGTTCCCGCTGCTTCATCACGCTCAAATGCATTCGGACATAGCGGTCTGATTGCAGATTGACGCGGTCCAGCAATTCATTCGTCAGTTTCCTCTGCGACGCCGCGTAGAGGGCGGAGTGATATTGGTAATTCAGGATCCCCCACTTGCTGACGTCATTCTCGTCATAAGACGCTTCCATCTGCGTCAAAATCTCGTTGCATCGTGCAAAGTCGGCAGATGTCATCTGCGGAATGGCTCTGCGGAAAAGATCGACTTCAATAAGCATTCGAAGGTCGAATATTTCTCCAATCTCGTTCAATGAGTGTTTGGTAACTGATCCGCCCCGATTATTGGCCCATTGAATCAGGCCTTCAGCGTTCAGACGCTTTAGGGCTTCGCGGATGGGCATCCGAGATACGTCGTATTCTTCGGCCAGAGCTTCCTGGCGAATAGCTTCACCTTCGGCAAGTTCACCGTTCAGAATACGTTCACGAAGATCGTTCGCGATGACATCTGGTAGGCTTTGCTTGGTTATCGCGCGCTTTCCTGCCATATCTTTCCTGCCACTTGTTTGGGTACAGCTACCGGTTACCGGCGTTATTCCAAGCTGAGCCGCGACTCGGCCACCCAGAAAGCTGATTAAGGACACTCCGCTTGATAATGCATCCAATATCCATGGTGATTCAACCCTGCTGAGACAGCGAGGTAAGACCAAGAGCGAATGGAACCTTCTGTAACTGCCTTTCCCTGAGAGCGGGCGCGGCCAATGCACTGTTTAGTCAGACACCCCAGGTGTCCGACAAGCGATACCCGCCAGGCCAGGGGTCATCCGGGTCAAGCATGTGTTGGTGAATTCCGGTGATCCAGCCGCGCCCACTGATTTCGGGGACAATCGCGGTACGGCCGGCCACTTCGGTGGTATCGACAATCCGACCGGTGAACCGTGATCCGATGATCGAGACCGCCTCGAACGTCTGACCCGGCGACATCAATCCTTTTGCCGCCATCAGCGCCATGCGCGCGGAAACCGCTGTACCTGTAGGCGACCGATCAACCTTGCCGGGTTGGATCGCCACGGCAGATTTTCCGGTCAATCCGGTTTCGGTCTCGCTGATCGGGCCGCAGAAAGCACAGAATGAGATATGGTCCCAATCCGGGTTTTCAGGATGCGAAAACCCAAGCTGTTCATTGGCTGCATTGGTGATCTTCACCCCCAATCGGGCAATGTCACGGGCCTCATGTTCGACAATCTCGAATCCCAAAGCCTGTGCATCGACCACGACAAAACTGTCACCCCCATAGGCGGTATCAACCATGATCGTATCCAATCCGGGTACCTCAAGTGGGACAGACAGTTTGTCGGCAAAGCTGGGCAGGTTTTGCACGAAAATGCGTTGCGCTTTGCCACCGCTGCATTCTGCCCGGACATGAACCAGCCCGCCCGGGGCCTCAAGCACCATATGAGTTTCGGGTTCCTGCATCGGAATGATCCCGCCATCCAGCAATACGGTTGAAACACAGATCGAGTTCGAACCCGACATCGGCGGTGTGTCTTCGGGTTCCATAATGATAAAGGCCGCGTCGGCCTTGGGGTGTTTCGGGGGCACCAGAAGATTGACATGACGGAAAACACCGCCCCGGGGTTCGTTCAGAACGAAGTTGCGCAGCGTCTGGTCGCCCGCGACAAAGCTGCGCTGTTCCCACAAGGTGTCGCCCGGTGGCGGGGCAACGCCCCCAACGATAACATCCCCGACTTCACCTTCTGCGTGGGCTGAAATGACATGAACGGTTTTGCTGCTCCGCATCGGATCTCTCAATATTGTGCGACAGGCTCGCCCAGAGCGTCGAAAATCGGTGTAACACCCAGACCCGGACGGGCGGGTGCGGTCATCCGGCCGTTGACACGCTTTGGCGCACCCTCGGCAATGTCCACGGTGCCGTAAGAGTTGAAATCCGTGGCAGAGAATGTGAACTCGGACGGCGTTGAACGGGCCAGATGTGCAATGGCTGCGGTGGTGATGTCACCACCCCAGGTGTCTTCGATCGTCATGGGGATGCCGTGCGCCACGCACAGGTCCCGCATAAGATGGGCTTTGGTCAACCCTCCGACTTTCGAGATCTTCAGGTTGATCACATCCATCGCGTCTTCGGCAATGCCGCGGACCAGCGTGTTGGGAGTGTCGATCACCTCGTCCATCACGAAAGGCAACGCGGTGCGGCGGCGGATCGACACGCATTCCTCATAGGTCAGGCAAGGCTGTTCCACATAGACATCCAGACCCGAAATCGCGCCCACCACGCGTGCGGCCTCGTGCCGGGTCCAGCCGGTATTGGCGTCTGCTACAAGCAGGTCCGACTTTTTCAGAACGGCGCGGGTGGCGTGGATACGGTCAATGTCGTCATTGGCCTCGCCACCTACCTTGAGCTGAAACTTGGTGTAGCCTTCGGCGGCATAGCCTTCGATCTTTTTGGCCATGATCTCAGGTGCTTCCTGACTGATCGCGCGATAAAGCACCACATCGTCCTGCGCAGCGCCCCCCAGCAAGGTGTAAAGCGGCTGTTCCGTGGCCTTGCCCAGCAGATCCCAGCAGGCAATATCCACCGGAGCCTTGGCATAGGGATGACCCCGCAATGCCGCATCCATCGTGCGGTTGATCTGACCGATATTCAGTGGGTCCTGCCCGATCAAATGCGGGGCCAGCTCTGCCAGCCCGGCCCGGACGCCGAGCGCGAAAGACGGCAGATAGGCCGAGCCAAGCGGGCAGCATTCTGCATAGCCCTTCAACCCCTCATCCGTAATGATTTCCAGAACGGTGCTGTCAAACACTTCGACAAAATTGCCGTTGGACCAGCTATAGCGGCCTTCTTTCAGCGGCAGATCCACCTGATATACGTTCAGCCCGGTGATTTTCATAAGGTGTTCTCCAGATTAGAAGCGTGTGGATGAGAAAGGTGACATATCGAGCACCGGCTTGGCGTCAGTGACCAGATCGGCCACCAGTTCGGCCGTGCCTGCGGATTGGGTCAGCCCCAGATGACCATGGCCAAAGGCATAAAGTACGTGTGGTGCGCGCGAAGATCGGTCAATCACTGGCAGGCTGTCAGGCAGTGATGGGCGAAAGCCCATCCATTGCGTGCCGCCTTCCAGGTTCAGGTCTGGCATGAAGCGCCCGGCCTTGGCCAGCAACGTGTCAGCGCGCCGGTAATTCGGGGCCAGCTTCAATCCACCCAGTTCGACTGCACCGCCGATGCGCACGCCGCCGTTGATCCGGGTTACCACAAACCCATGCCCCCCAAAGGTCAGATGAGTGCGCAGGTCAAAAGCGCCTTCGGGCAGGGTCGTGTTATAACCCCGCTCGGTCTCAAGCGGGATATGATCCCCCAGGGTCTTGGCCAGCTGGTGTGACCAGGCTCCGGCGGCAACAATCACCTGACCTGCCGAAATGTCGCCGTTGTCCGTGTCAAGGCGCACGCCGTCATCGGTTGGTTTCAGTGCCGTGATCCCTGCGATCTTTACCTGCCCACCGCGCGCGATGAACTGTGCCGCCAGATGCTCGGTCCAGCGGGCAGGGTCGACGGTATTCATCCATGTCGAGGTAAAACCCGCATGGGTAAATCGCCGGTTCAGCCCGGGCTGAATTTCGGCAATAGCATCCGGGCTGTCCAGAAGATCAAACGGGATGCCATGGTCCTTGCGCAGGTTCCAGGTGGGCAGGCTGGCACGGAATTCGCCCTCACTCTCGAACAACTGCAACTGGCCTTCGCGCTGCATCAGCGCCTCGCCGTCTACATGCTCGATCTGACGCTCCAGCGCCGCACGGCTGTGGTTCATCAGCGCGGCTTGTGCGGATAGTGAGGCTGCATAACGATCGCGCCAACTGGCCCGCCAGAACCGGAGCATCCACGGTGCAATACTCAGCGCATAAGCGGGCGGGATCGACAAAGGCCCCAACGGATCAAGCAGCCATTTTGGCGCTTTGCGCATGATCCCAGGCGTTGCAAGCGGCACGATATCTGTAAAGGCAAAGGCCCCGGCATTGCCCTTTGACGCCTCGGCTGCAACGCCTTCACGGTCCAGCACAAGCACCTGCCTTCCCCGCTTTTGCAACTCTAGCGCAGCGCTGATGCCAATGATGCCAGCACCGATCACAACTATGTCCGTCTTGGTGTCATGCTGCATGGTTACAGGTTCTCAAATAGTGGTACGGGGTCGGGGACCGGACAGCGTCTGTCCCCGGCCTTGACTTCAAAGCGCGATGCCATCACGGAACGGATCATTCGGCGCGAAAACCAACCTGCCTTCCGACATGATATGCGCCTGCCCGGTCAGGGTGGGAATGACACCCCCGTTCGGGCCGGGTTGGTAGCTCAGCACGTAGGGGCTGCCGATCACGCTTTCCTGCACAATCTCTTCCCCTGCTTCCAGCACCCCGTTTGCCGCCAGACAGGCGAGGCGCGCCGAACTGCCGGTACCGCAGGGCGACCGGTCATATTGATTGTCCGGGCACAGTACAAAGTTGCGGCTGTGAACATCCTTGTTGGGGGATTGATCCTGAAGGATCACATGGTCGACCAGTTCTCCGTTTTCGCCATGCACGCCCTGTGCGATGCAGGCTTCGCGTATGGTGATGGTCAGATCGGTCATCGCCCGAATGTTTCCCGGGTTCACCGGGATTGGGCTGGGATCAACAATGAAGAACCAATTTCCGCCAAAGGCAAGATCGCCGGTTATCGACCCATAGCCGCCAACCTCAATCTGCACTGCTGCCCGCACGCGACGGCTCTCGACATTTGTGACGCGTACGGTATTGGCGTCCAGTAAATCCACCGAGACGACACCGACCGGAGTTTCAACCCGATGCGTGCCCGGCCGGATTCTGCCCATATGTGCCAGAGTGACGCCCAGACCGATGGTGCCATGCCCGCACATGCCAAGAACTGCATCCGCATCAAAATAGATCACGCCGGTCTCACACCCTGGATCTTCGGGCGCGACCAGAAGCGCCCCCACCATTCCGGGCTGCCCACGCGGCTCCAGCAAGATGGATTTGTAGAACACCTCATGCTCGCTGGCCAAGCGTCGTGCACGCTCGGCCAGCGGGCCGGACCCCAGGTCGGGACCGCCGTCGAGGATCACCCGCGTAGGCATTCCCCCGGTGTGACTGTCAATCACATGCATTCAGCAATGACCCCGCCCTGGCCGGACCAATCAGTAAACCAAGTGCGGAACAGGTCGTATTGCTGTTCGCAATAGTTGCGCTGGGCATCCGTCAACTCGTCGGTTTCGTTGAAGTGCAAACGGTATTCCTCTTCGCCGTTCAGGACCAGCAGGTGTTTGTAATACAGCACCAGATCGGTGCCCTCGTCAAAGCTGGCCAGCACACCAAAGGCTTCTTCAAGCTCTCTCGCGCGCAGGCGCGCTTCGGCATGGCCCGCCGCCGCCTTCTGGCACAGGGCAGCCAGCAGCAATGCCTCTTTCGGCAAGGCAGTGCCAATCCCTGTGATCGAACCGGTGGCGCCGCAATTGACGAAGCCATGGTAGACCTCGGTGTCCACACCAACCATCAGTGTAACCTGATCATCTTTCGAGGTAATGTGTTCCGCCGCATAGCGCAGATCGCTTTTGCCACCGAATTCCTTGAACCCAACAAGGTTCGGATGATCTGCACGCAATTCCAGGAACAGATCGGCGCGCGTCGCAAAGCCGTAAACCGGGCTGTTATAGATGATTGCCGGGATATCAGGTGCAGCCGACAGGATCGCTTTGAAATGGTTACGCTGCGCCGCGATGGACGATCCACGCGACAATACACGTGGGATCACCATAAGCCCTGCCGCACCAACCTTTTGCGCATGCGCGGCAAGCGCCACGGCTGATTTCGAATTAATAGCACCGGTGCCGACGACAACGGGCAGTCCGGCCGTGATCAGACGTTCGACACCTTCCATCCGTTCGGCATCCGACAAGAGAGGCCAGTCGCCCATCGAGCCGCAATAGACCACGGCAGACATACCCGCTGCGATCATTTCCTTGCCCTTTTTCACCAGCGCGTCGAAATCCGGTGTCCGGTCCGGTTTGCAGGGGGTCATCAGGGCTGGCATGGTGCCGGTGAAGATATTCTGGGACATGAAGGTGACCTTCCTAGTTGTTTTGGGGCGGGGGCTTTTATCGCACATTCGCCAGGAATTTGCGGGTGTGTTCGGATTGGGCTTCGCTAAAAATCTGGGCGGGCGAGCCGATCTCTTCCATCACGCCCTGATGAAAAAAAGCAACCCGGTCTGATACATCACGAGCGAAACCCATCTCATGCGTGACACAAATCATCGTCATCCCTTCTTCGGCCAAAAGCCGCATCGTGTCGAGAACTTCGCCCACCAGTTCAGGATCCAGCGCCGAGGTTGCTTCGTCAAACAGCATGTATTCCGGCTCCATCGCCAGCGCGCGGGCAATGGCAAGACGCTGCTGCTGACCACCCGATAAGGCCGAGGGGAAGACGTTCAGCTTTTCGCCCAACCCTACATGGGTCAACTGCTTTGCAGCAATGTCACGCGCCTCGTCCCTCGACTTGCCTTTGACAATCTTCGGGGCCAATGCAACGTTTTCCAGTGCTGTCAGATGCGGAAAGCTGTTCCATTGCTGGAACACCATCCCCAGCTTTGTGCGCAGCTTGTTGATGTCGGTGCCTCTTGCATGAACATCAATGCCATCAACCCGGACCGATCCCTGCTGGATCGGTTCCAGCCCGTTGATGCAATAGAGAAGGGTCGATTTGCCGGAGCCTGACGCACCGATCACCGACAGAACTTCTCCTTTCTGCACATCCAGATCGATACCTTTCAGCACATGCAGCGATCCGAAATATTTGTGCAGGTCGCGAATTTCGATCATTGGGCCCACCTTTTTTCTAGCGACGCGGAATACCGCGAAATCGGATAGCTGAGCGCGAAATAGAACGCGCCAGCGATTGTCAGGATCAGGAATGGTTCCTGCGTGCGGGTGATCAGGATCTGGCTGGCTTTCAGCAGCTCAACATAGCCCAGAACCGAGACCAGCGCGCTGTCTTTCATTACACCCAGCGCGACCCCGACCCATGCAGGGAACACCGCGCGCCCACCAATCGGGAAGACGACATATCGCAGATCCTGCCAATAGGTCATGCCCAGGCTGCGCGCGGCGCGGCGCATCGGATCACCAACGGCTTCAATCCCGCCGCGCGCCACATTCGCAACCAGTGCTGCCGTGTAGATGGACAGGATCACCACGCCCGAGGCAAACGGGTCCAGATTGAGCCCGACAATAGGTGCAAAGTTGTAAAACAGCACCAGCTGGATGATCAGAGGGACCGACCGGAAAATATCCAGAACCGGAGCCAACGTCAGGGTCGCTGCCAGTTTGCCCTCGTACAGAAGCCAACCGCACACCACGCCAAAAACCGTTCCAATGGAAATCGAAAGCACTGAAATCCAGAGCGTTCGCAGCGCGGCTTCGCCCAGAAACCACAGATCGTTGATGTTGAAGCCGCTGAAAAAGCTGACAGTGGGTTGCATCTGTGCCTCCTTCAGTAGCGGAAAAGCCGGGACGCCAGCAGGCGCGAGGCAAGCAGGATGATTTTGACAATCACGTAGTAGATGACCGCGGTGACGGCGAAATATTCAAAGATTCGGAAAGTGCGCGAGGCAAAGAACTGGGTCTCGCCCGACAATTCCCGGAAGCCGACCAGCATACCCAGTGACGACATTAGAACAGCCCAGACCATCTGGTTCGTGATCGGATGATAGACAATGCGAAACACCTGCGGGATCACGACGCGTGTGTAAGCCTGCCACGCTGTCATGCCCAGCGATCGGGACGCGCGTAGCTGTGTCTCGGGGACGGCCTGAAAGCCGCCACGGAAGTTTTCAGCCAGATAACCGGCGCAATTGAATGTCAGCCCGGCCAGCACGATGAAGTACGGCGATAGATGCAGGCCAAAGGCACCAAGCCCGAAGCCGAAAAAGAACAGCTGGAACAGCGCCGGAGTATTGCGCGCCAGTTCGACCCAGGCTGAGGCGAACCAGTAAAGCGGACCTTTCAGGTGCAGCCGCGTCAGCGCCAGACAAAGTCCGATGATAATGCCAAGGACCATTGCCAGCACGGCAACCTGTATCGTCAGCAGCGACGCCTCAAGCAGGTCCGGCAGGCTTTTCATCACCGGTCGCCAATGGAAGTTATAGTCGAACACGGGTGTTCCTCACGCAATCTACCGGTCCTTTCGCCCGGCCATAGCCGGACGAAAGCATGGAGTAGGAAAGGGTCAGTACATTACGCCGGGAATGCGCAGCTCAGGCGCTTCGCCGCCGACATATTTACCCCAATGCTCCTGATAGCGGCCCGAACGCACCTGGTGGGTCACGAACAGGTTCAGGAAGTTCAGCCAGGTGACATCTTCGCGCTTGCCTACAACCGAAGTGTAGTCGGTGGTCCATGGCATGCGAGGGCCGGCAACAACAGTGTCATATTGCTGGGTAATCGGCAGCACGGCAGTGTTTGTGGTAATGCCGATATCGGCCTTGCCCTGAGCCACCGCCAGGAAAACCTCATTCTCGGACTGGTAGCCCTGGTAATTGCCTTCTTCGCCCCATTCGGCGGCGATCTTCAGCCATTCCTGCTCGGGCACGGTGCCGATCGCGGCGGCCACGCGCTTGCCACGGATATCCTCGAAGGTCTCAATGCCGCTTTCGGCATTCACGACACCCTGCGCATAATAGATGGCGTAAGGAATGGTAAAGCCTACCGTCCGCGCCCGTTCAAGGCTGTCCGAGGTTGCTCCGAACACAACGTCTGCGCGTCCGGTGACGATCACTGGCAGGCGTTCGGCCCAGGTCAACGGCAGGATTTCGGCCTCAACTTCAAGTGCGGCGGCCAGATCATTGCAGTATTCGACGTCAAAGCCTGCCGGTTCGTTATTCGCGTCGCGATACCCAATTGGCGGAAAATCCAACACAACACCGCAGCGCAATGTCCCGCGATCTACGACATCGTCCAGCGTGTCCGCCATCGCAGGAGTTGTGGTGATAGTGGTGAGGGCCGCCAGTGCGGCGAGTTTCTTGAGCATGTGATCCTCCCTGAATCAGTCGATACGCGCAGCTATAGAGGATATTGTATCCAACATCCAGTATTTTGTTGAACAGGAAGAGCCAGCTTTTAAAAGGTGTCGTGGCTCTTGGATGTGATTGAAATGACTGACTTGGCCCGCGTGGTAGGCCCTCGTTCGTCGGCGGCCAAATGGATTTGACACCATGTTCTACTGGAGTTGGAGGTTTTTGGCTGAACGTGGTCCGTCGTCAAACGTGAAGGTGCATTGTGCTCGGAGGCTGGGGAGCTTTCAGCTTGAGACGGAAAACGTTTTGTGATGGGAGCGTGCGACGCCCAGGCAACTCCAGCCTGTGTCTTTCAAAGAAAAGCGGCAATGCTGACCCGCGCAGCCAAATGCGCGTTCGGTCAGACTTTGACGGCTTGTAGTTCTTCGAGCAGGTCGAGGAGTTGATTGAGTTTTTCTCGTCCCATTTGTTTTTCGATGCTTTGGTAGA